>DASQMQ010000173.1:0-8650 GCA_035645455.1 Pseudonocardia sp. | reverse complement strand
AGCCGGGCGGCCCGGTCGGCGACGTCGCGCAGCGGCTCGGCCAGCCGCTGCGCGGTGATCGTCGCGACCACCGCCCCGGTCCCCACCGACAGCACGATCAGCAGCACCACCACCGCGCTGACCTGCAGTTGCTCGGTGCGCATGAGGTAGCGCGGCTCGGCCATGGTCAGCTGGCCGCCCGGGCCGAACGGCAGCGTCTCGGCCACCGGGTTGGGGCCCGGGTCGGGGCCGAAGGTCAGCGGCTGCTGCCCGGCCGGGGCCAGCACGAGCTGCCCGTCGGTCGGCACGGCCAGCTCGATCGCGGTCCGGTCGAGGGTGTCCAGCGACGCCGACCCGTCCAGCCGGCCGGCCAGCTGCTCCAGGTCGGACAGCAGGGCGGCCCGGGTGAAGTCCTCGACCAGCCGCCAGGTGGTGATGACCAGCGGACCGCCGAGCACCAGCGCGGTGATCGCCACGACGAGCAACGTGGACTGCAGGATCCGGCGGCGCACTGTGTCCCCCGCGCTCAGTCGTGGTTGAAGCGGAACCCGACGCCGCGCACGGTCGCGATCCGGCGCTCCCCGCCGATCTTGCGGCGCAGCCAGGACATGTGCATGTCCAGCGTCTTGGACGTCTTCATCTCCGGGTCGTTCCACACCTCGCGCAGGATCTCCTCGCGGGTGACGACCTGCCCGGCGCGCATCAGCAGCACCTTGAGCAGCTCGAACTCCTTGTTGGCCAGGCCGATCTCGGTGCCGTCGACCAGCACCCGGCGCCCGGACAGCTCCATCCGCACCCCGCCGACCTCCACCGACTCCGGGGTGAGCCGGCGCAGCAGCGCGCGCACCCTGGCGAGCAGTTCGGCGAGCCGGAAGGGCTTGCCGACGTAGTCGTCGGCGCCGGCGTCCAGGCCGACCACGAAGTCGACCTCGTCGGTGCGCGCGGTGAGCATCAGCACCGGCAGGTCGGGGTGCTCCAGCCGGACCCGCCGGCACACCTCCAGCCCGTCCATGCCCGGCAGGCCGAGGTCGAGCACCAGCAGATCGACCCCGGCGCCGCGCACCCGCTCCAGCGCGGTCACCCCGTCCACGGCGACCTCGACGGTGTACCCCTCGCGCTGCAGCGCCCGGGACAGCGGCTCGGCGATGGCGGCGTCGTCCTCCGCCAGCAGCACCGTGGTCACCCGCCAACAGTAGGCCGCAGGGCACCGGAGGACCGACCGGACCGTCGCGGTGCCGCCGGTCGCAGGCACCGTGCGGTGCCGCGGAGCGAACGGCGCACCCGCCCGACCACGTCGGGCGAGAGGCCCTCTCGCCCGGTCCGCCGCCGACGCGGCGAGCCCCACCCTGCGCGGGGAGGCCGGGCACGCTGGGATGCTGCGCCGGTGGATCCCGATCTCGCCGCAGACCTCGACCTCGCCCTGGCCCTGGCCGACGCCGCCGACGCGGTCACCCTGCCCCGGTTCCGGGCGGCCGACCTGCGGGTCGACCGCAAGCCCGACCGCACCCCGGTCACCGACGCCGACACCGCGGCCGAGCGGGTGCTGCGCGCGGCGATCGCCGCGCACCGACCGGCCGACCAGGTGCTGGGCGAGGAGGAGGGCGGGGCCGTGGCCGTCGCCGGACGCGGCTGGGTGCTCGACCCGATCGACGGCACCAAGAACTTCTCCCGGGGCATGCCCGCCTGGGCCACGCTGATCGCGCTGACCGTGGACGGCGAGCCGGTGGTCGGGGTGGCCAGCGCGCCGGCGCTGGGCCGGCGGTGGTGGGCCGGGCGCGGGCTGGGGGCGTGGACCAGCGATGCGGCCGGCTCGGCGCCGCGCCGGATCGCGGTGTCCGCGGTGGGCGAGCTGGGCGACGCCTACCTGTCCACCACCGACCTGCGGGTGTTCGGCCAGCAGGGCCGGATGGACCGCTGGCTGGCGCTGGTCGACGCGGTGTGGGAGACCCGCGCGTTCGGCGACTTCTGGCAGCACTGCCTGGTCGCCGAGGGCGTGCTGGACGTGGCCGTCGACCCGGTCGCGAACGCCTGGGACCTGGCCGCGCTGGTGCCGGTCCTGGCCGAGGCGGGCGGGCGGCTCACCGGCCTGTCCGGCGGCGGCACGTTCGCCGAGGGCGACGGGATCGCCAGCAACGGTCGGCTGCACGACGCCGCTCTCGCCCACATCGGCACCCGCACCTGACCGTCGAGAACGGCGTTGCCGCGATCTCGACGGGTGCGGGTGGGGCGGGCGATGATCGGCGCGTGCGGTACGCCTTCGAGGACTTCACCCCCGGCCACGTGTTCGACCTCGGCACGACCGTGGTCGACCGCGACGAGATGGTCGCCTTCGCCCGCCGGTTCGACCCCCAGCCGTTCCACCTCGACGACGAGGCCGCGGCCCGGTCGGTGTTCGGGGCGCTGGCCGCGTCGGGCTGGTTCACCGCGGGGCTGTGGATGCGCGCCTACGCCGACACCGTGCTGAACAACGCCACCTCGATGGGCTCCCCGGGCGGCGAGGAGATCGCCTGGCCGGCTCCGGTGTTCGCGGGCGACGAGCTGGCGGCGTCGATGGAGGTGCTGGAGGCCCGGCTGTCGCGCAGCCGGCCGGGACTGGGCCTGGTCCGGCTGCGCGCGCACCTGCACCGAGCCGGCGACGAGGTCTTCCGCAGCACCTTCACCGGCATGTTCGCCACCCGCGCCGCCGTCGGGAACGACGTCGTCGTGGTCGACCCCGTGACCCCGAGGCCCTGTTGATCACGGCGACGTCGTTCTCGACGGTACGGGCGGCCCGTCGCGGTCAGGACCGATCCGCCAAGGCCCGGACCACGCGCGACGGGGACGGACGGCCCAGTCGTCCGGCCATCCAGGCGCTGGTGGCCACCAGCGCGTCGAGGTCGGCGCCGTGCGCGATGCCGAGCCCGTCGAGCATCCAGACCAGGTCCTCGGTCGCCAGGTTGCCGGTGGCCGACTCGGCGTAGGGGCAGCCGCCCAGCCCGCCGGCGCTGGCGTCCACCGTCGTCACCCCGCGGCGCAGCGCGGCCAGGGTGTTGGACAGCGCCTGGCCGTAGGTGTCGTGGAAGTGCACGGCCAGCCGGTCGACGGGCACGCCGTCGGCGGCGCAGGCGTCCAGCACCGCGTTGACGTGGCCGGGCGTGCCGGTGCCGATGGTGTCGCCGAGGGAGAGCTGGTCGCAGCCCATCGCCACCAGCCGCCGGCCCACCGCGGCCACCTGGTCCGGCGCGACGGCGCCCTCCCACGGGTCGCCGAAGCACATCGAGACGTACCCGCGCACCCGCAACCCGGCGTCGACGGCCCGGCGCACCACCGGCTCGAACATGGCGAACTGCTCGTCGAGGGTGCGGTTGAGGTTGCGGTTCGCGAAGGTCTCGGTGGCGCTGGCGAAGATCGCCACGTGCCGGACGCCGGCCGCCATGGCCCGGTCCAGGCCGCGCTCGTTGGGCACCAGGACCGGGTAGTCGACGCCCTCGGCGCGGGTCAACCGGGCCAGCAGCTCGGCCGCGTCGGCCAGCTGGGGCACCCACTTCGGGTGCACGAAGCTGGTCGCCTCCAGCACCCGCAGCCCGGCCCCGGCCAGCCGGTCCAGGAACTCCGCCTTGACCTCCACCGGCACCGTCGCGGACTCGTTCTGCAGGCCGTCCCGGGCGCCGACCTCGTAGATCGTCACCCGGTCGGGCAGGCCGCCGGTCGGGACGGTCATGGGGAGCGCGCGTTCAGCGTTCATCGACGACCTCCGCGTAGAGCTGCGTGTACACCCGTTCGACGTCGGGCACGTCGTCGAACTCCAGCGGTTCCTCCGACACCGACTCGATGACCAGCGTCCCGCTGCCCACCAGGCGTTCCACCAGGGTGTGCCGGAACTGCACGGAGTTGATCCGGCTCAGCGGGATGTCGATGCCGTGCCGGGTCAGCACGCCCTCGCGCACCAGCACCCGCCGGTTGGTCACCACGAAGTGCGTGGTCCGCCAGCGGATCACCGGCAGCACGGTCAGCCAGAAGACCAGCGCGCCGCCCAGCCCGACCAGCGCCAGCCAGGCCCACAGCGCCCAGCTCTGGGCGGCGACCAGCGCCGCCAGGAAGCTGCCCAGCCCGACCACGACCAGCAGCACCAGCACCGGCACGACCAGCAGCTTCCAGTGCGGGTGCCGGTGCATGACGACCTGCTCGCCCTCGACGAGGAGGTCGTCCGGGTAGGCCATGCGGCCACGGTACCGAGAGGTCCGGGCCGGTCGGGTTCAACTGCCGGCGGCCTCGGCGGGGCGGACGTGCACGACGTCCCCGGCGGCGACCGCGCGCCGGTGGCCGGCGGCGTCGAGCAGCAGCAGCCGGCCGTCCCGGTCGACGTCCTCGGCGATGCCGACGACCGACCCGCCGCCGGGCAGCCCGATCCGGACCTCCGAACCGAGGCTGCTGCAGCCCGCCCGGTAGTCCGCGCGCAGCCGGCTCGCGTCCGGGTCGCCGCGCGCGTCCCGCCACTCCGCCTCCCGCTCGGCCAGCTTCAGCAGCAGCGTGGTCAGCACCTCGGCGCGGTCGGCGGAGCCGCCCTCGGCGGCCAGGCAGGTGGCACCGGGCTGGCCGGGCGGTGCGGCGGTGACGTTGAGCCCGATGCCGAGCACCAGCGCCGGCCGGGACTGGTCGGCGACCTCGGCCAGGATGCCCGCGACCTTGCGCTGCCGCGGTCCGATCAGGCAGTCGTTGGGCCACTTGAGCCCGGACGCGGCGACGCCGAGGGCGCGCACGGCGTCCAGCACGGCCAGCCCGGCCAGCAGCGGCAGCCAGCCGAACCGCGACGGCGGCACGCCGGTCGGGCGCAGCAGCACGCTGACCGCGATGCCGGTGCCGGCCGGGGCGACCCAGCTGCGGGTCAGCCGGCCGCGGCCGGCCGACTGGAACTCCGCCACCAGCACCGCGCGGTCGGGGGCGCCGGCCGCCGCGGCGGCGAGCAGGTCGGCGTTGGTGGAGCCGGTCTGCTCGACCACGTCGAGCTGCGCCCACGGGCCGACCACGGCCGCGCGCAGCTCGTCGACGTCCATCGGCTGGGCGGTCCGGTTCACCGAACGGACGTTACCGGCGGGCCCCGACCGGTGCCGCTGCGCGACGCCCCGGCGCTCGACGGGCGGCGGGCCAGCGGCGACGACGTGTCCGGGGGCGGCGTGACGCTGCCCGCTCGGTGCTTCGATCCGGTGAACCCGGCGTTAATGTGCCCCCATGAGCGCAGCCACCGAGCCGCTGGCCGACCCGTCCGGCGCCGCCGCCGGCGAGCCCGACATCCACACCACCGCGGGCAAGCTGGCCGACCTGCACCAGCGGGTGGCCGCCGCGGTGCACGCCGGCAGCGAGGCCGCGGTGCAGCGCCAGCACGCCAAGGGCCGCCAGACCGCCCGCGAGCGGATCGACCAGCTGCTCGACCCCGGCTCGTTCGTCGAGCTGGACGCGCTGGTCCGGCACCGCTCGACGAACTTCGGCATGGAGGCCAAGCGCCCCTTCGGCGACGGCGTGGTCACCGGCACCGGCACCGTCGACGGCCGCCCGGTCGCGGTGTTCAGCCAGGACGCCACGGTGTTCGGCGGCTCGCTGGGCGAGGTCTACGGCGAGAAGATCGTCAAGGTGATGGACCTGGCCATGAAGATCGGCTGCCCGGTCGTCGGGATCAACGACGGCGGCGGCGCGCGGATCCAGGAGGGCGTGGTCGCGCTCGGGCTCTACGGCGAGATCTTCTACCGCAACGTGCGGGCCTCCGGCGTGGTCCCGCAGATCTCGCTGGTGATGGGCCCGTGCGCGGGCGGCGCGGTGTACTCCCCGGCGATCACCGACTTCACCGTGATGGTGGACGGCACCAGCCACATGTTCATCACCGGCCCGGACATCATCAAGACCGTCACCGGCGAGGAGGTCGACTTCGAGTACCTCGGCGGCGGCCGGGCGCACAACACGAAGTCCGGGGTGGCGCACTACCTGGCCGACGACGAGGCCGACGCGTTCGGCTACGTCCGGGAGCTGCTGGGCTTCCTGCCGTCGAACAACATGTCCGAGCCGCCGTCGTTCCCGGCGCCGGAACCGACCGCGGGCGCGATCGCCGACGGGCTGACCGACACCGACCTGGAGCTGGACGCGATCGTCCCGGACTCCGCGAACACCCCCTACGACATCCACCAGGTCATCGAGCGGGTGCTCGACGAGGGCGAGTTCCTGGAGGTGCACGAGCTGTTCGCGCCGAACATCGTGGTCGGGTTCGGCCGGATCGAGGGCCGCTCGGTCGGGATCGTGGCCAACCAGCCCACCCGGTTCGCCGGCTGCCTGGACATCGACGCCTCGGAGAAGGCGGCCCGGTTCGTCCGGACCTGCGACGCGTTCAACGTCCCGGTGGTCACCTTCGTCGACGTGCCGGGGTTCCTGCCGGGCACCGAGCAGGAGTGGGACGGGATCATCCGGCGCGGCGCCAAGCTGATCTACGCCTACGCCGAGGCGACCGTCCCGAAGATCACCGTGATCACCCGCAAGGCCTACGGCGGCGCCTACGACGTGATGGGCTCCAAGCACCTGGGCGCCGACGTCAACGTGGCCTGGCCGACCGCGCAGATCGCGGTGACCGGGGCGGCCGGCGCGGTGAGCATCCTCTACCGCAAGGAGCTGGCCGGGCTGGCCGGCGACGAGCTGGCCGCCAAGCGCGCGGAGCTGCAGCAGGAGTACGAGGACACGCTGGCCAACCCCTACATCGCCGCCGACCGCGGCTACATCGACGGGGTCATCCCGCCCTCGCACACCCGCGGCTACGTCGGCCGGGCGCTGCGCGTGCTGGCGACCAAGCGCGAGGCCGCCCCGGCCCGCAAGCACGGCAACATCCCGCTCTGACCCCGGTGAGTGGAAACAGCGCCGGAACACAGCGCCGGAACACAGCGCCGGAACACAGCGCCAGCACACTGTCATGCGCTCACGACCCCTGGAGGAGGCACGATGGGTGAGGCTGCGTCGGGAGCCACGCCGGAGGAGCGCCGGGCGCTGTTCCGGGTGGTCCGGGGGAAGCCGGACGACGTCGAGGTGGCCGCGTTGAGCGCGGTGCTGGCCGCGGTGGCTCCAGCGGGCGCGGACGTCGGCGGGGCGCCGGTCGGGCCGCCGAGCACCTGGGCCGATCCGGTCGCCCGGCTGCGTGGCCCGCTCGCGGTGGGTCCGCACGCCTGGCGCACCTCGACCTGGGCCCGCTGACCGCGTCATCCGCTGGCGCCCCTACGTGACCCTGGCCACACTGGGCACCATGGGCGCCGCTCTCCTGGTCACCGTCCAGCTCGGCCTGGTGCTGCTGGGCGGGCTCGCGGTGGCGATCGGCCGGACCGATCGCGGCGAGCACGGGGCCGAGGGCGTCGAGGGCGTCGAGGGCTGAGTCGGGTCCTGCGCCACCGCCGCACCCGTCGCTCGCGCTGGGAGATGCGCGTCGCCCGGGAGCGACTCGTCGGCCGCCCGTGGCGCCCCGTCGGCACCCCCTTGATCGCGGCTACCCCCGGGCGGCCTGCTCGCCCCGCAACGCCGCGAGCAGGTCGTCCAGCGCGTCCAGCCGGTGCGCGCTGACCACCGCGTCGCAGTACGGCCAGGCCGCCGCCATCCCGCCGACCAGCGGGCGGTAGTCGGCGTGCCGGGTGCGCGGGTTGGCCCAGACGATCCGGTGCGCGCGCCGGCGCAGCCGGGCCAGCTGCCGGGCCAGCTCGGCCGGGTCGCCGGTCTCCCACCCGTCGCTGACGATCAGCACCACCGCGCCGCGGGCCAGGCCGCCACCGTGCAGGTCCAGGAACCGCCCCAGCGCCTCGCCGATCCGGGTGCCGCCGGACCAGTCCGGGGCCAGCCGGGCCGCCCGCTCCAACGCCACCGCCGGTGAGGTCCGGGCCAGCGCCCTGGTCAGCCGGGTGAGCCGGGTGGCGAAGGTGAACACCTCCGCCCGCTCGGCCCCGGCCGCGCTGTAGAGCAGCTGCAGCAGCGCCCTGGCGAACGGCTCCATCGAGCCGGAGATGTCGCACAGCACCACCAGTCGGCGCGGCGTCCGGCGCCGGACCCGCCGGGCCAGCCGGACCGGGTCGCCGCCGGTCCGCCGGGCCGCGCGCAGGGTGCGGCGCAGGTCGACGTGGGCGCCGTGGGCGGCGCGGCGGGTCCGGCGCGACCGGCGCAGCGGCGTGGCGACCCGGAACCGGCGCATCGCCGCGGCCAGCAGGGCCAGCTCGTCGGGGGCCAGGGCGTCGAAGTCGCGGGCGGCCAGCCTCTCGGCCGCCGACGCCGCGACCGGCACCCCCACCTCCTTGCCCGGGCGATCGTCGCGGCCACCCGGCCCGGTCCGCACGGCCCCGCCGGTGACGCCCCCGGGCGCGCGCGGGCCGGGGCTCGTGCTCCGGTCGGTGGGCGACGTGGCGTCGGTCGGTGGCGCGGTCGGGTCGCCGCGGCGGACGTCGTCGGAGAGCCCGCCGAACACCTCGGCGAACACCGCGTCCAGCACCGGCAGCTGGCTCGGGTCCGAGACCAGGGTCGCCCGCGCGCAGGCCAGCAGCCGGGCGTCCGTCGTCGGGGCCACCTCGACGATCGCCCGCGCCAACCGCTCCGCCCGGTCCGGCCCGGTCGGCAGCCCCGCCGCGTGGCAGCGGTCGACGAACGCGGCCACCAGCTCCGGCAGATCCCCGCTCACCGACGCGCC
>DASQMQ010000172.1:0-7076 GCA_035645455.1 Pseudonocardia sp. | reverse complement strand
GTGTCGGGTGCTGGCGGGTGTCAGAGGTACTGGCCGGTGTTCGACGCGGTGTCGATCGCCCGGCTGGCCTCGTTGTTCTTGCCGGTGACCAGGGTGCGGATGTAGACGATCCGCTCGCCCTTCTTGCCCGAGATCCGCGCCCAGTCGTCGGGGTTGGTGGTGTTGGGCAGGTCCTCGTTCTCGGCGAACTCGTCGACGATGGCGTCCAGCAGGTGCTGCACGCGCAGCCCCGGCTGGCCGGTCTCCAGCACCGACTTGATCGCGGTCTTCTTCGACCGGTCGACGATGTTCTGGATCATCGCCCCGGAGTTGAAGTCCTTGAAGTACAGGGTCTCCTTGTCACCGTTGGCGTAGGTGACCTCCAGGAACCGGTTCTCCTCGGTCTCGTCGTACATCCGCTCGACCACGCGCTGGATCATCGCGTCGATGCAGGCCTTGCGGTTGCCGCCGAACTCGGCGATGTCGTCGGCGTGGATCGGCAGCGTGCTGGTCAGGTACTTGGAGAAGATGTCCTGGGCCGCCTCGGCGTCCGGCCGCTCGATCTTGATCTTCACGTCCAACCGGCCCGGGCGCAGGATGGCCGGGTCGATCATGTCCTCGCGGTTGGACGCGCCGATCACGATGACGTTCTCCAGGCCCTCCACGCCGTCGATCTCGGCGAGCAGCTGGGGCACGATCGTGGTCTCCACGTCCGAGGACACCCCGGACCCGCGGGTGCGGAAGATGGAGTCCATCTCGTCGAAGAACACGATCACCGGGGTGCCGGCCGAGGCCTTCTCCCTGGCCCGCTGGAAGATCAGCCGGATGTGCCGCTCGGTCTCGCCGACGAACTTGTTGAGCAGCTCGGGGCCCTTGATGTTGAGGAAGAACGCCCGGCCCTCGTTGGGGTCGTCGCCGCGGACCGCGGCCACCTTCTTGGCCAGCGAGTTGGCCACCGCCTTGGCGATCAGCGTCTTGCCGCAGCCGGGCGGGCCGTAGAGCAGCACGCCCTTGGGCGGGCGCAGCTCGTACTCGCGGAACAGCTCGGCGTGCAGGAACGGCAGCTCCACGGCGTCGCGGATCTGCTCGATCTGGCGGAACAGGCCACCGATGTCGGAGTAGTCGACGTCGGGCACCTCCTCCAGCACCAGGTCCTCGACCTCGGCCTTGGGCACCCGCTCGTAGGCGTAGCCGGCCTTGGTGTCGACCAGCAGCGAGTCGCCGGGCTTGAGCGGCACCGCCTCCGGGTTGTCCGGGCCGACGATCAGCGGTGCGGCCAGCCAGACCACCCGCTCCTCGTCGGCGTGCCCGACCACCAGTGCGCGACCGGCCAGGCCGTCGGCGGTGGGCTCGGAGAGCACCTCGCGCAGCCCGCAGACCTCGCCGATGCGCTCGTAGTCGCCGGCCTCGACGACGGTGAGGGCCTCGTTGAGGCGCACGGTCTGCCCGCTGCTCAGGTCGACCGCGTCGACCGCCGGGGACACCGCGACGCGCATGCGGCGACCCGAGGTGAACACGTCGACCGTCTCGTCGGGGAACCGGGCCAGGAACACCCCGTACCCGCTGGGCGGCTGGGCCAGCCGGTCGACCTCCTCGCGGAGCGCGATCAGCTGGCTGCGGGCCTCCTTGAGGGTCTCGGCGAGCTTCTCGTTGCGCGCCGAGAGCTGGGCCAGCCGGCTGGCGGACTCGGCGAGGCGCTGCTCGAGGACACGGGCGTGGCGCGGCGATTCGGTGAGCTTGCGCCGGAGCAGGGCGACTTCCTCCTCGAGGAAGCGGACCTGCGCGGCGGCCTCTGCGGGGCTGAGCTCCCCGTGGTCACCGTGATCTCGCCTGCCGGGACCGTCGTAGGGGTTCACGGCATCCTCCCTCCGTGTTCCGTTTCCATACGGTACCTGGCCACCGGACCGGCAGCCCTGCGGCGAACCGGTGATCCATCACTCAGCCGGTCGGCACCTTGACGGGGGGATTGAACCGGTCCCGTGACGGCGACCGCGAGCGGGTCGTCGGGCGCGGCGGCGGTTCAGCGACTCGTCGGGCGGCGCTGCGGACGGGGCGTGACGACCCCGTCGGCCAGCCGCCGGGCGGTCACCAGGAACGCGGTGTGGCCCTGCATGCGGTGGTCGGGCCGGACCGCCAGTCCGACCACGTGCCACGGCCTGACCAGGCATTCCCACGCCTGCGGCTCGGTCCAGCAGCGCTGCTCGCGCAGGTCCTCTACCAGCCGGGAGAGCTGGGTCGTGGTGGCCACGTAGCCGACCAGGACCCCGCCCGGTACCAGGGTCGCGGCCACCGTGTCCAGGTGTTCCCACGGAGCGAGCATGTCCAGCACGATCCGGTCGACCGGTTCGGCCGCGGCGTCGTGGGTCGCGAGATCGGCGACGCGCAAGGTCCAGTTGGGTGGGTTCACCCCGTGGAACGCCGTGACGTTGCGTTCGGCGTGCTCGGCGTGGTCGGACCGGATCTCGTAGGACAGCACGCTGCCGGTCGGGCCGACGGCCTGCAGCAGCGAGCAGGTCAGCGCCCCGGAGCCGGCACCGGCCTCCAGCACCCGGGCGCCCGGGAAGACGTCGCCCCACATCAGGATCTGCGCGGCGTCCTTGGGGTAGATCACCTGGGCACCACGCGGCATGGACAGCACGAAGTCGGCCAGCCGGGGCCGCAGCGCCAGGTAGGGGGTGCCGACCGCGGAGATGACCAGGCTGCCCTCCGGCTGCCCGATCAGGTCGTCGTGGGCCAGGCCGCCGCGGTGCGTGTGGTACTGGCCGCCGGTCTGCAGGGTGATCGTGTAGTGCCGGCCCTTGGGGTCGGTGAGCTGCACCCGGTCGCCGTCGCGGAACGGGCCGCCGCGGCTGCGCAGGTACCCGGTCGCCGGCTCGCCGGACGGGTCGGCCGGGGGCGGCGGGGGGACGTCGATTTCGGTCATGTCGGGCGCGGGCACCTCGGGGTCGGGCAGGTCGGGGTCGGGCGGGTCGGCATCGGGCGCGGCCGGGCCGGGCTGGCCCGGGTGGGACAGGTCCGGGTCGGACAGGTCGGGGTCGGACGTCGCGGAGTGCTGCTCGGTCACCGGACTGCTCGCCGCCTAGGAGACCACGGCGAGCTTCCACTCACCGTCGATGCGCCGCAGCGCGGAGGTCGTCGGGGCGTCCTGGCCGTCCAGGGTCGCGGTCCAGGACACGGTGGCCTGGTCGCCGTCGACCCGGATGGCGCCGATCCGGGCGCTGCGGGAGATGGCGTCGGCGGTGTCCGCGGCGCCGGACTGGGCGTAGATGGCCTCGAGCGCCTGCTCGCAGGTGCCCGCCCGGATCCCCTGGGTCGCCACGCTGGCCAGCAGCTGCTCGGTGGCCTCCGGGGAGTTGTAGGCGCAGGCGGCCGGGAAGTCCCGGGCCAGTGCGGCGGCGTGGTAGCCCTGGAACACCTGCTGGATCTCGGCCTCGGGGTCACCGCCGCACCCGGTCACGCCCACGGCGAGCACCGCGGCGGCCAGCGCGATCCGGATCGTCCTCATCGCCGGACAACCTACGGGGCGCCCGGCCGGGTCCCGCGCCGGGGCGCGGGTGGTGTCGGTGGGCTCGCCTACCCTCCGTGGCATGACCGAGACGCTGGCCGACGGCGCGCCGCCGACCGGCGCCCCCGGGCCCGACCAGGCCGCGCTGCCCGACCAGCGGGCGGCGGGAGACCTCGGCACGACGGCGGGCCAGGGCGCGGCGGCTGTCCAGCACACCGGGGCCGATCCGGAGCCGCGGCGGCGCCCGGCGCTCTCGCCGTCGCGGGCCGGGGACTTCAAGCAGTGCCCGTTGCTGTACCGGTTCCGGGCGATCGACCGGCTGCCCGAGCGGCCCACCCGGGCCCAGATCCGCGGCACGCTGGTGCACGCGGTGCTGGAGCGGCTGTTCGAGCTGCCCGCCGAGCAGCGGCTCCCGGCGGCGGCCCACGCCTTGGTCGAGCCGGTGTGGGCGGACCTGCAGGAGTCCTCGCCGGGCCTGGCCGAGCAGCTGTTCGACAGCCCGGACGGGGCGGACGGGGCGGACGGCGACAGCCCCGCCGGCACCGGCCCGGACAGCGGCAGCACGGGTGGCGGAGCCGGCACGGGCGGCGGGGACAGCGCAGTCCCCACGGCGCACCCGGACCGCGCGGCCGGCGCCGCAGCGGACCCGGGCGCCCCGGCCGACGGCGGGATGGCCGACTGGCTGGCGTCGGCCGGGCCGTTGCTGGACGCCTACTTCCGGCTGGAGGACCCGCGCCGGCTGCAGCCCGAGGCGCGCGAGCTGCTGGTGGAGGCCGAGCTGGAGTCCGGGCTGCTGCTGCGCGGCTACATCGACCGCCTCGACGTCGCCCCCACCGGGGAGATCCGGGTGGTCGACTACAAGACCGGCGCCGCCCCGCGGGAGGTCGCCGAGACCCGGGCGCTGTTCCAGATGAAGTTCTACGCGCTGGCGCTGCTGCACCAGCGCGGTGTGGTGCCTGCCCAACTGCGGCTGCTCTACCTCGCCGACACCGAGTGGTTGAGCTACACCCCCGACGAGGAGGAGCTGCGCCGCTTCGAACGCACCCTGGAGGCGATCTGGGCGGCGGTGCTGCTGGCCGGGCGCGACGGCGACTTCCGGCCCAACCGCGGCCGCCCGTGCGACTGGTGCAGCCACAAGGCGCGGTGCCCGGCCTGGGGCGGCACTCCCCCGCCCTACCCCGGCTGGCCGGCCGACCCGGCAGCGGTGAACGCCGAGGACACCCCGGCCGACCGGTTCGACTGAACCCGACGCCGCCGGCGCCCCATCGACGGCTGTCGCTCCAGCGAGCGGCACCGCCGGCCACTCGCCCGATCCCACCCGCCCCGGGCGACCGACAGCCCGGCCGGAGTTGGGCGAACGGCGCCGTGGCCCAACGAGGTCGGGCGGGCAGGCCGTTCGCCAGGGCGGGGTGGGGCGGGTGGTGCGGAGGGAGGCATGATCGGGCCGTGTCCACGCTGGAGCCCTACTACCGCCCGCTCGACGGCCCGGACGGCGACCGCTTCCACGCCACGGTGTCCACCACCGGCCCGTGGTTCGCCGACGCCCAGCACCTCGGTCCGCCGACGGCGCTGCTGGCCCGGGCGATGGAGCGGTGCGACCCGCGCCCGGGCACCGTGCTGTCCCGGATCACCGTCGAGGTGCTCGGCCCGGTCCCGTCGGGTGACGTGCAGGTCAGCGCGACGGTCGAGCGCCCGGGGCGGGCCATCGAGCTGCTGGCCGGGGAGATGGTCGCGGGTGGGAGGGCGGTGCTGCGCGCCCGGGCCTGGCGGCTGGGCACCGGCGACACCACCGCCGTGCAGGTGGGCCTGGCCGAGCCGCTGCCGCCCGCGGAGTCCGGGCGGACCTACGCCGAGCGGCCCTCGGGCTGGCTGCCCGGGTTCGTCGACACCCTGGACTGGCGCTGGCTGAACGGCTGGTTCGGCTCGACCGGCCCGGGCGCGGCCTGGGGCCGGCAGCGGGTGGAGCTGGTCGAGGGCGAGCAGCCCAGCCCGCTGCAGCGCCTCGCCGTGGTGGCCGACTCCGGCAACGGTGTGGCCGCCCCGCTGGACGTGCGCGAGTGGCTGTTCGTCAACACCGAGCTGACCCTGCACCTGCACCGCGCGCCGGTCGGCGAGTGGATGGGCGTGGACGCGGCCACCGCGGTCGGTCCGGCCGGGATCGGCACGGTGTCCGGGGTGCTGTTCGACGAGCGGGGCCAGGTCGGCCGGTCGGCGCAGAGCCTGGTGGTCCGGCCCCGCTGATCGCGGCGCGGCCCGACGGGCTCAGAGGACCGGCTCGACCGGCAGCGGCTCGACCGCCCGGCAGGACCGGATCTCCGAGGTCAGGATGGCCCGGGCGCCGATCGAGGCCAGGTCGTCCATCACCTTGTTGACCTGCTGCTTGCGCACCATCGTCCGGACGCCGTACCAGCCCTCCTCGGTCAGCCGGGAGACCGTCGGCGCCTGCAGACCGGGGGCCACCGCCTGGGCCCGCTGGAGCGAGCTCTCCGGGCAGTCGTAGTCGATCATCATGTACTGGCGGGCGTAGACCACGCCGCGCAGCCGCTCGGTGAAGATCACCTTGGCCGCCTTGACCTCGACGGTCTCCTCACGGTCCGGGCGCGGCTCGCGCTCGATCAGGGTGGCCTGGGACTCCGCGATCGGGTCGCCGAAGGCCTGCAGGTTGTGCTGGCGCAGGGTGCGTCCGGAGGACACCACGTCGGCGATGGCGTCGGCCAGGCCGAGCTGCACCGAGATCTCCACCGCGCCGTCGAGCTTGATGATGTCGGCGCGGACCCGGTTGCGAGCCAGGTGCGCGCGGACCAGCCGGGGGTAGGAGGTGGCGATCTTGCGGCCCTCCAGGTCCTCCAGCTTCCAGTCCGGCTCGTCGGCGGAGCGGGTCGGCGCGGCGAAGCGGAACTTCGAGGCGCCGAAGCCGAGCTCGATGACGCCCTTGACCTGGCTGCCCGACTCGTCCATCAGGTCCGCGCCGGTGATGCCCAGGTGCAGGTCGCCGGAGCCGACGTAGGTGGCGATGTCCTTGGGCCGCAGGTAGAAGAACTCGATCTCGTTGTCCTCGTCGAGCATGCTCAGGTCGCGGTTGTCGGTCCGCTGGCGGTAACCCGCCTCACGCATCATGGTGGCGGCCGGTTCGGCCAGGGTCCCCTTGTTGGGGAGGGCGATGCGGAGCATTGAGCTCTCCTCGGTAGTGCTGGGCCTGAGGGTGCGGCGCTCCGGACCGGACCGCCGACCGCTGACCCGACAGTAGTGCGGCGGCACCCCGGCGCGGTGTCACGCGGACGGGGCCTACAGGTACTTGTACACGTCCTCCAGCGAGATCCCGCGGCCGAGCATGACGACCTGGATCCGGTAGAGCAGCTGGGAGATCTCCTCGGCCAGCGCGGCGTCCGATTCGTGCTCGGCGGCGATCCACACCTCACCGGCCTCCTCGAGCAGCTTCTTGCCCTGCTCGTGGACACCGGCGTCCAACGCGGTCACCGTGCCCGAACCGGCCGGCCGGGTGGCTGCCTTCTCGGTCAACTCGGCGAACAGCTCGTCGAAGGTCTTCACAGTGGGGCTCCCTCCGCTTCCAAGTGTTGACTGTGGGATGGGT
>DASQMQ010000171.1:0-2735 GCA_035645455.1 Pseudonocardia sp. | reverse complement strand
CCGTAGCCCTGGCGGCGGAACAGGTGCGCCGCGGCGCGGACGAGCGCGGAGCGGTGGCGCGGCGGGGTCGGCATGCGGAGGTCCTCCGGATCGGATCGCGCCGATGACGGCCGCCGCTATGTAGACTGGTCTACATGACGGATCTGCTCGGTCGGCTGCAGGAACTCAACCGCACCGCCGCGTTCAACCGGTGGGCCGGGTTCGAGGTGGTCCGGGCGGCCGAGGGAGAGGTGGCGCTGCGCCTGCCGTGGCGCGACGAGCTGGGCCAGTACGCCGGGAACCTGCACGCCGGACTGGTGTCCGCCATGGTCGACACGGCCTGCGGGTTCGCCGCCTTCACCGTCTGCGGCCGGGTGCTCGCCACGCACTGCGCGGTCACCTACCTGGCGCCCGGGCGCGGCCCGGCGTTCGTGGCCACCGCTCGCACGGTCCGCACCGGGCGCCGGCAGGTGTTCACCAGCGCCGAGGTGCACGACCACCGCGACGCCGGGCCCGTCCTGATCGCCCAGGGGCAGACCCTGCTCGTCCCGCCTGCCTGATCACCCGGGCTCGGTCGGAGCGCACCCCGTTCCGGTCGTCGGACGGGCCGGCACCGGTCCGGTTTCGCTGCTGCTACCGCTGCGTCGACACCGGACGCGCAACAGGGCCGGGTGCGCTCCGGGGGGAGCACACCCGGCCCCGTCAGGACCGGCACCCGCGCACTACGGCGCGGGCGGGGTGGTCGTGTCAGCGGCGGTCGCGGCCGCGGTCGCGGGTGACCTCGTCCTCGACCTCGATCTCCTCGCGGCGGACCTCGCCCCCGACGGTCTCGGTCTCGGTCACGGTCTCGGTGCCCAGGCGCACCCGCTCGACCGCCACGGCCTCCTTGTCGACCACGGGCCGCTCCTCGTGGAGGGTGACCTCGTGCTCCTCCTCGGTGATGGCTGCGCCGGCGTAGGCGTCACCGCGGTTGGCGTCGGTGATCGGCTCGCGCTCGACCCGGACCTCCTCGCGGCTGACCGGCACCTGGACCTGCTGGTGCTCGGTGACCACGTGCTTGCGCAGCCGGGCGCGGCCGGCCTCGCGGGTCTCGGTGCCGACGTTGAGCCGCTCCTCGGAGCGGGTCATGGCGTTGTCGGTGTTCGGGCCCGAGGTGTCGTGGCCGCGGCTGCGGTCGTAGTCCGTGGTGGTGCCGCGGTCAGCGGTGCCGGTGACGGTGCGCTCGGTGTCGGTGCGGTCGTAGTCGCCCCCGGCCACGCCGCCCGAGCCGTACTCCAGCCCGTAGTAGCGGTAGAGCTCCTCCTCCTCCTGCACCGACAGGTGCGCGTCGGAGGAGACGTTCGGCGCGTCCTTGATCTGGGCCTTCTCGAACGCCAGAGTCATGTCGTTACCGCGGACCTCGGCCCCGGCGAGCGGCACGAAGCTCTCGTTGGTGCCGAACAGCCCGGTGTGCACGGTGAGCCACTTGGGCTCCTGGGTCTGGTCGTCGTAGTAGACCGTGCCGATCTTGCCGACCTTGTCGCCGGACCGGTCGTAGGCGGTCGAGCCGATCAGGGACTGGACCTGGTCCTGGGTGATCATCGGGTAGCCACTTCCTTTGCTAGGTGATGGACATCGGCGTTCGGCGGTGAGCCGCTCGACTCTCCGCCGAGCTGCGAAGGAGCGTCCGGCGGTACCGCGACCTCCGTGTGGTGGCGGGATACCCGGCGTCCCGGAGCCACACACGAAATCGCCCGGAAATCGTTGCGGCATCCGGGTGGATCAGTATCTGCTCTGCTCAGGAGGCCGGGACCCAGCGAGGAGCAGGTCGGTCGACGGTGCTGGGACCTGACCCGGGAGGGTGGCATGGGTGAACGGGCAACTGCCGAGGCGTCCGACCCGGTGTGGGCGGCCGGCGCCGTCGCGCGCCGGCTCGGCGTCGCCCCCACCACCCTGCGCAGCTGGCACCACCGCTACGGGCTGGGCCCGTCGGCCCCGGCCCCCGGCGGCCACCGCCGCTACACCGAGGACGACGTGGCCGTGCTGATCGTCATGGCCCGGCTGGTCGCCCAGGGGGTGGTGCCGGCGGTCGCCGCGGGAATGGCGCGCGACGGCCGGCGCCCGACCCGGCCGGCACCGGGGACGGGCCGGCCGCGGAGCGCCGCGCAGACCGTCCGCGGGATCGTGCGGGCCGCGTCCCGGCTGGACGGGGAGACGCTGCGGCACGTGCTGGACGAGAGCTTCGCCACCGCCGGGCTGATCGACACCTGGGACGGGCTGTGCGTGCCGGCCCTCGCCGCGCTGGGACGGCGCACGGCGGACGACGGCGTCGCGGCGGTGCTGCTGCTGGCCTCCACGGTCAGCGCGAGCCTGCACCTGCTCGCCGGAACGGGCCCCGCCGGCTCCCGGACCCGGCGCGCGCTGCTGGCCTGCGCGGCCGGCGAGCGGCACACCCTGGGGCTGGAGGCGCTGGCCACCGCGCTGACCGGGCGGCGGGTACCGGTGGTCATGCTCGGCGGCGCGGTCGCCGCGCCCGTGCTGGCCCGGGCGGCCGACCGCATGCGTCCCGCGGTGGGCGTCGTCTGGTCGCAGGTGCCGCGCACCGGCCGGACCGGGCTGCTGGAGCGGCTCGTCCCGTCCGTCGGCACGGTCGTCGCGGCCGGCCCGGGTTGGGCCGAGCGCCGGCTGCCGCCCGCGGTGGTGCGGGTGTCGTCGCTGGCCGAGGCGACCGAGCTGGCGGTGCTCGCCACGACGCCGGGGAGCTGACCCGCCCGGGG
>DASQMQ010000170.1:0-8393 GCA_035645455.1 Pseudonocardia sp. | reverse complement strand
CACCCGGGACCCGGCCCCGGCCGCGCCGCCGACCGACACCGTCGAGCACGCCGCAGCCACGCCCGACCGGTCGCAGCCGCACGGCGAGCTGGGGCTCAAGGACGACGAGTACGCCCGGATCCGGGAGATCCTGGGGCGCCGCCCGACCGACGCCGAGCTGGCCATGTACGCGGTGATGTGGAGCGAGCACTGCTCCTACAAGTCCTCCAAGGTGCACCTGCGCTACTTCGGCGAGACCACCACCGAGCAGATGCGCGGGCGGATGCTGGCCGGGATCGGCGAGAACGCCGGCGTGGTCGACATCGGCGACGGCTGGGCGGTCACCTTCAAGGTCGAGTCGCACAACCACCCGTCCTACGTCGAGCCCTACCAGGGCGCGGCGACCGGGGTCGGCGGCATCGTCCGGGACATCATGGCGATGGGCGCCCGGCCGGTCGCGGTGGCCGACTCGCTGCGCTTCGGCGACGCCGACGCCCCGGACACCCGCCGGGTGCTGCCCGGGGTGGTCGCCGGGGTCGGCGGCTACGGCAACTCGCTGGGCCTGCCCAACGTCGGCGGGGAGGTGGTCTTCCACCCCAGCTACGCGGGCAACCCGCTGGTCAACGCGCTGTGCGTGGGTGCGATGCGGGCCGAGGACCTGCACCTGGCGTTCGCCTCCGGGACCGGTAACAAGATCGTCCTGTTCGGCGCGCGCACCGGCCTGGACGGCATCGGCGGGGTGTCGGTGCTGGCCAGCGACACCTTCACCGGCGACGAGACCGGCGCCGGACGCAAGAAGCTGCCCTCGGTCCAGGTCGGCGACCCGTTCACCGAGAAGGTGCTCATCGAGTGCTGCCTGGAGCTGTTCCGGGCCGGGCTGGTGGTCGGCATCCAGGACCTCGGCGGGGCCGGGCTGGCCTGCGCGACCAGCGAGCTGGCCAGCGCCGGGGACGGCGGCATGCGGGTGGAGCTGGACGCGGTGCCGCTGCGGGCCACCGGGATGACCCCGGCGGAGATCCTGTCCAGCGAGTCCCAGGAGCGCATGTGCGCGGTCGTCCGACCGCCGGACGTCGAGGCGTTCCTGGCCGTCTGCCGCAGGTGGGACGTTCTGGCCACGGTCATCGGCGAGGTGACCGACGGCGACCGGCTGGTGGTCACCTGGCACGGCGAGACCGTGGTCGACGTGCCGCCGCGCACGGTGGCCCACGAGGGTCCGGTGTACGAGCGGCCGGTGCTGCGCTCGGAGTCGCAGGACGTCCTGGTCGCCGACGTCCCGGACGCGCTGCCGCGCCCGGCCGCGCCCAGCGAGCTGCGCGCGGAGGTCCTGCGGATGGCGGCCAGCCCGAACCTGTGCAGCCGGGCCTGGGTCACCGACCAGTACGACCGCTACGTCCGCGGCAACACCGCCGCGGCGCAGCCGGCCGACGCCGGGGTGGTGCGGATCGACGAGACCACCGGCCGCGGGATCGCGGTGGCGCTGGACTGCAACTCCCGCCACGTCGCCCTGGACCCCTACACCGGCGCCCAGCTGGCGCTGGCCGAGGCCTGCCGCAACGTGGCCACCTCCGGGGCGCGCCCGCTGGCCGTCACCGACTGCCTGAACTTCGGCTCGCCGGAGGATCCGCACGTGATGTGGCAGTTCCGGCAGGCGGTGCGCGGGCTGGCCGACGGTTGCGCGACCCGCGGCATCCCGGTCACCGGCGGGAACGTCAGCTTCTACAACCAGACCGGGGTGCAGCCGATCCTGCCCACCCCGGTGGTCGGCGTGCTCGGCGTGCTCGACGACGTGGCCCTGCGGGTGCCCAGCGGGTTCGCCCGCGACGGCGACGAGGTGGTGCTGCTCGGCACCACCGGCGAGGAGTTCGGCGGCAGCGAGTGGGCCTGGGTCGCGCACCGCCACCTGGGCGGCCGCCCGCCCGCCGTCGACCTGGCCGCCGAGCAGCGGCTGTGCGACCTGCTCGCCGACGCCGCGGCCGACCGGCAGCTCACCGGTTCGCACGACCTGTCCGAGGGCGGCCTGGCCCAGGCGCTGGTCGAGGCCTGCCTGACCGGCCGGCGCGGTGCCCGGATCGACGTGCTCGCCGAGCTGGCCCCGGCGGTCGACCCGTTCGTCGCACTGTTCGCCGAGTCCGCCGGCCGGGTGCTGGTCACCGTGGATCCGGCCGACCTGGCGCGGTTCCTGGAACGGGCGGCGGCGGCCCGCGTCCCGGCCCGCCGGATCGGCACCACCGGCGGCGCGTCGCTGGATCTCGGGGACATCGCCCCGCTGCCGCTGGCGGAGCTGCGCAGCGCCGTCGAGGGCACCCTTCCTGCGCTGTTCGGCTGACCCGATGAGGCTGGGCCGGTCGGAACCCTGGCCGAAGGCTCAGGAGGAGTAGCGTCCCCGCGGTGGCGGATCGGACCGGGACCGACGACCTCGCGGCAGTGATCGACTGGGTGGCCGGTGGACCGGCCCCGGAACGGTCCGTTCAGCGGGCCGCGGTCAAGGAGAGCCTGGCCACGGTGGTGGCCCGGGCGCCCGGGCGGGCCGTCGAGGTGCGGGTCCCGCCGTTCGGAGCAGCGCAGTGTCTCACGGGCCCGCAGCATACGCGTGGAACACCGCCGAATGTGGTCGAAACCGATCCGCGGACCTGGCTCGCTCTCGTCATCGGTGCCCTAACCTGGAACGATGCCGTTGGCAGTGGCCGACTGACCGCCTCTGGAAGCCGTGCGGGCGAGGTCGCCGAACTGCTCCCGCTGTCACGACCGCACCACCCCACGGGGTGAACGGGGCCTCTCCGCAGTAGCGCAAACACAGTCGGACGCGGAACATTGAGCCGATCAGTGCTCGGTAGAACCGAATGGGTGGCGGGAGGAGGCGCTGTGGTGGCACCACGAAGCCTCCCCGGCTCCGTCGGCCTGCCTTCGGGCGGTGGGCCCGGGGTCGTGGAGTCCGGATCGACCGATTCGGTGCGGCGGCTGGCCGAGCGGTGGGCCCGGCTGGGCCCGTCCCGCGACCCGCGCACCGCCGAGCGGTTGACCGTGGTCCTGCACAAGCTGGCCGCGCTGGTGCGCAGCGAGCCGTTCTGGCCGTTCGCGGCCCGAGCGCTCGGTGCCGAACTGCTCGACAGCGAGCTGTGCGGCCCGGCCGACGGGTTCGACGGGGACGCCCTGGGGCTCGTCGAGCCGAGCCGCCGGTTGCTGCGCGTCGACGGCCCGACGGCGCTGGACGCGACCCGGCCGGACAGCCGCCGCCGGCTTCTCGCCGCGGTGGAGGAGCTGCTGGCGGGCCTGGTCGGGATGATCCAGCAGCACGGCCGGACGCCCGACGCCACCGTCCCGCAGCTGCACCTGCGGGCCGTCACCGACCAGGGCCTGCGGGCCGCCTACGAGCAGGCCCACGTCGGGGTGGGCGTCGCCGAGCTGGACGGCGTGCTGGTCGACATCAACCCCGCGTTGCGGAGGATGTTCGCCATCGCCGGGTCGCCGGCGCCCCGTCCGCTGTCCGACTACGTCCACCCCGACGACGTCGCCGACCTGGTCGACCGGTTGCAGCGGCTGCTCCGCGAGGAGAGCGAGGTGCTGCGCATCGAGCTGCGGCTGGTGCGCTGCGACGGCTCGGTGTTCTGGGCGCACGTCACCGGCTCCCGGGTGCTCGACGATTCCGGGGAGCCCTCCTACCTGCTGATGGTGGTGGAGGACGTCACCGAACGGCACCGGAAGCGCTCGCGGCTGGAGGAGGCCACCTACCAGGACCAGCTGACCCGGCTGCCGAACCGGACGGTGGCCGAGCAGTGGCTGCTCCGGGCGGTGGCCCCCGGCGCCCGGACCCGGGTCGGGGTGTGCACCCTGGACATCGACGGGTTCGGCCTGGTCAACGACACGCACGGGCAGCAGGTCGGCGACCGGCTGCTGCTCGCGGTCGCCGGACGGCTGCAGGTCGCCGCGGCCGGTCACCTGGTCACCCGCACCGGGGCCGACGAGTTCACCGTGCTGGTGGCCGACCCGCACGACGTCGACGAGGTCCACGGGCTGGCGGACCGGCTGCTCGCCACGATGGCCATGCCGTTCACCGTCGGCGGGGCCACGGTGAACCTCAGCGCGAGCATCGGGGTGGCCGAGGGCTCGACCCTGGACACCTGCGCCGCGGAGTTCCTGCGCGGCTCGGACGTGGCCCGGTCGTGGGCCAAGGTGCTGGGCGGCGGGCGCGCGGTGGTGTTCGACCCGCAGCGCGACGCGGCCGAGGCGGCCCGGTACGCGCTGCTGTCCGGGATGCGCGGCGCGATCGGCCGCGGCGAGTTCCGGCTCGCCTTCCAGCCCCTGGTCCGGCTGTCCGACGGGAAGCTGCGCGGCGCCGAGGCGCTGGTCCGCTGGCAGCACCCGGAGCAGGGGCTGCTCGCCCCGGGCCGGTTCATCGCGCTGGCCGAGTACAGCGGGGCCATCGTCCCGCTGGGCCGGTGGATCCTGGAGGTCGCCTGCGCCCAGGCCGCGGACTGGTGGCGCGACCTGGGCCCGGACGCGCCCTACGTCAGCGTCAACGTCTCCCCGGTGCAGCTGGCCGAGCCCGGCTGGCTGGGCGATGTCAAGGAGGTGCTGGAGGCGACCGGGCTGCCGGCGGAGAAGCTCCAGCTGGAGATCACCGAGCAGGCCGTGCTGGGCGAGGACGCCGCCCCGCTGGACGCGCTGACCGCGCTCCGGTCGGCCGGGGTGCAGCTGGCCCTGGACGACTTCGGCACCGGCTACTCCAGCCTGGCCTGGTTGCGCCGGCTGCCGGTGCACGCGCTGAAGATCGACGGATCGTTCATCGAAGGGCTGCGCAGCCCCGATCCCGACCCCACCGACTCCTCGATCGTGCGAGCGCTGGTCGGGATGGCCCACGCCCTCGGCCTGGAGGTGACCGCCGAATGGGTGCAGACGGGCCTGCAGGCGGATCGGCTGGCCGAACTCGGCTGCGACTTCGGCCAGGGCGAGCACTTCGGGCAGGCGGGTCCGGGCGAGTGGGTTCCGGAGTTGTACCGGCGTAGCATCGCGAACTGAGCCGTCGTCTGCCGAGGAGCGTGTGTTGAGTTCCCACCGGAACTTCCACCCCGCCACCCCCACCGCCACCGAACTCGACGACAGCCCCCGGGAGGAGTGCGGCGTCTTCGGCGTCTGGGCCCCCGGGGAGGACGTCGCCAACCTCACCTACTACGGCCTGTACGCACTGCAGCACCGCGGCCAGGAGGCGGCCGGGATGGCCGTGTCCGACGGCCGACGGACCGTGGTGTTCAAGGACCTCGGGTTGGTCAGCCAGGTCTTCGACGAGCAGGTGCTGGCCGGGCTGAAGGGCCACATCGCGGTCGGGCACTGCCGCTACTCCACCACCGGCTCGACCACCTGGGAGAACGCCCAGCCCACGTTCCGCACCACGGCCACCGGCAGCGGCATCGCGCTGGGCCACAACGGCAACCTGGTCAACACCGCCGAGCTGCGCGACGAGGTCGCCGCCCGCAACGGCCGCAGCGGCGGCCGCTCGGCGCTGGCCGCCACCACCGACTCCGACCTGATCACCGACCTGCTCGCCTCGACCGCCGACGACACCGGGGTCGAGGAGGCCGCCCTGCGCCTGCTGCCCCGGTTGCGCGGAGCGTTCTCGCTGGTCTTCGCGGACGCGCGGACGCTCTACGCGGCCCGGGACGCGCACGGCGTCCGGCCGCTGGTGCTGGGCCGGCTGGAGCGCGGCTGGGTGATCGCCAGCGAGACCGCCGCGCTGGACATCGTCGGGGCGTCCTGGGTCCGCGAGGTCGAGCCCGGCGAGCTGCTCGCGGTGGACGCCGACGGCATCCGCAGTTCGCGGTTCGCCGCGCCGGAGCCCAAGGGCTGCGTGTTCGAGTACGTCTACCTGGCCCGGCCGGACACCACGATCTCCGGCCGGTCGGTGCACGCGGCCCGGGTCGAGATCGGGCGGCGGCTGGCCGAGGAGCACCCGGTGGAGGCCGACCTGGTGATCCCGGTGCCGGAATCGGGCACCCCCGCGGCGATCGGCTACGCCCAGGGCTCCGGGATCCCCTACGGCCAGGGCCTGGTCAAGAACGCCTACGTCGGGCGCACCTTCATCCAGCCCTCGCAGACCATCCGCCAGCTCGGCATCCGGCTCAAGCTCAACCCGCTGCGCGACGTCATCCGGGGCAAGCGGCTGGTGGTGGTGGACGACTCGATCGTCCGCGGCAACACCCAGCGCGCGCTGGTCCGGATGCTGCGCGAGGCCGGGGCGCTGGAGGTGCACGCGCGGATCGCCTCGCCGCCGGTGCGCTGGCCGTGCTTCTACGGCATCGACTTCGCCACCCGGGCCGAGCTCGTCGCCGGCTCGCTGGACACCGAGGGGGTGCGCCGCTCGATCGGCTCGGACACCCTGGGCTACGTGTCGCTGGCCGGGTTGATCGCGGCCAGCGAGCAGCCGCGCAGCCGGCTGTGCTCGGCCTGCTTCGACGGCGAGTACCCCATCGCGCTGCCCGACGAGGCCCGGCTGGGCAAGCACCTGCTGGAGGGGCTGGCCGTGCCGGCCGACGTCTCCGGGGCCGCTTCCGGGGACCCCGGGCCGCTGGCCGTCGGATACGGTGCCTCGGATGCGTTGGGACGGCCCTGATCCGGGCACCCCGGTGAGCACCAGCACGGCGCGACGAGACCCGCCGCGCACCGACCCGCCCAGGAGCGCCACGACCATGCCGCCCAGCACTGCCGGTCCCGAGCACGACACGGGTACCGGTCCCGCGATGAGCTACGCCGCCGCCGGGGTCGACGTCGACGCCGGCGAGCGCGCCGTCGACGCCCTGCGCCCGTTCGCCCAGAAGGCGGCCCGGCCCGAGGTGCTCGGCGGGATCGGCGGGTTCGCCGGGTTGTTCGCGCTGCGCCCCGGGCGCTACCGCGACCCGGTGCTGGCCGCGTCGACCGACGGGGTCGGCACCAAGGTCGCCGTCGCCCAGGCCATGGACAAGCACGACACCATCGGCCTGGACCTGGTCGCGATGGTCGTCGACGACCTGGTGGTGTGCGGGGCCGAGCCGCTGTTCCTGCAGGACTACATCGCCGTCGGCCGGGTGGTCCCGGAGCACGTGGCGATGATCGTCAAGGGCATCGCCGAGGGCTGCCAGCAGGCCGGCTGCGCGCTGCTGGGCGGGGAGACCGCCGAGCACCCCGGGCTGATGGAGGACGGCAGCTACGACCTGTCGGCGACCGGCATCGGCATCGTCGAGGCCGACGACATGCTGCGCCCGGAGCGGGTCCGCGCGGGTGACGTGCTGATCGCCATGGGCGCGTCCGGGCTGCACTCCAACGGCTACTCGCTGGCCCGCAGCGTGCTGCTGGACATCGCCCGGATGCCGCTGGAGGGGCACGTCGAGGAGTTCGGCCACACCCTCGGCGAGGAGCTGCTCACCCCGACCCGGATCTACGCCAAGGACTGCCTGGCGCTGGCCGCCGAGACCGGGGTGCGGACCTTCGCCCACATCACCGGCGGCGGGCTGGCCCGCAACCTGGAGCGGGTGCTGCCCGACGGGTTGGAGGCGCTGGTGCAGCGGGGCAGCTGGACCCCGGCGCCGGTGTTCAAGCTGATCGCGTCCCGCGGCCGGGTGGAGCGGGCGGAGATGGAGAAGACGTTCAACATGGGCGTCGGGATGGTGGCCGTGCTGCCCGCCGACGACGTCGACCGGGCGCTGGCCGTGCTGACCGCCCGGCACGTCCCGACGTGGGTGCTGGGCCAGGTGCGCCGGTCCGACGGCCCGGCCGGCGGCGGCCCGGGCTCGCGGGTCCGGCTCTCCGGCGACCACCCCCGCTTCTGATCCGTGGGGCCCGCTGTCCGGGAGCCGTCCGGGCGGCGGGACCACGGTCCGGTGAGCGCGCGCGGCGGCGACCCGGCCGGCTGTCCGGTCTGCGGGTACCTGACAGTCGTGCCCGGCCGCCCGTTCGAGGTCTGCCGGGTGTGCTTCTGGGAGGACGACGGCGGGCGCGACCCGGACGCCGTCAGCTCCCCGAACCGGATCACGTTGGCGCAGGCCCGGCGCAACTTCGCCGCGTTCGGCGCGTCCGACCGGCGGTTGGTGCACCTGGTCCGGCCGCCGCGGCCGGAGGAGGTGCCGGCCGGTCGGTGACTCTCAGCGGCCGACCGGCTCGCGCAGCATCGGCGGGTGCAGCGCGGTGGCCGGACCGCGCTTGAACAGTTGCGCCGGGCGTCCGCGACCGGTGCCGGTCCGTTCCTCGGTGGGCAGCAGGAAGCCCGGGGTGCCGGTGACCTTGCGGTTGAAGTTGCGCGGGTCGATCTGCACCCCCCACACGGCCTCGTAGACCCGGCGCAACTGGGTGACCGTCATCGGCTCCGGGCAGAACGAGGCGGCCAGGGTCGTGTACTCCAGCTTCGCCCGGGCCCGCTCGACGCCGTCGGCGAGGATGTTCTCGTGGTC
>DASQMQ010000169.1:0-20369 GCA_035645455.1 Pseudonocardia sp. | reverse complement strand
CGGTGCCGTCGATGTTCACCACGGTGTAGTGGGCGAGCTGGCGCACGCGGTTGAGCACCACGCTGAAGTGCGTGTACGGGATGACGGTCGGGTCCTCGCCGGGCCTCGCCCCGATCCGGGTGGCCGCCGCCCGGCGCTGCTCGTCGGTGAGCGTCGGCAGCGGCACCTCGGTGCCGAGGAAGGCCGGGTCGTGGCCGGTGCAGCCGTCGCAATGGGACAGGGGGCGGGTCACCGCTTCGAGCAGTGCTCCCGTGGGCCCGGTGTCACCATCGTGGATCCTTCCGTGGGGCGGGCTCGCGCCCGTGGTGGGTGGGTTCGGGCGGCGGCCGGTGGGCCCGCAGCCAGGCGGTGCCGACCAGGGCCCGCAGCCGCTCGTGCACCGCGGCGGCGTCCGGGTCGTCCAGGACCGCCCCGACCAGCGCGTCGAGGCGGCCCGCCCGGCCGGCGTTGCCGAGCAGCTCGCGGGTGATCCGGCGGCTGGTGGTCGACCAGCTGATGCCCGCGGGGTCCAGCCCGGCGCGGTCGGCCAGCATGCGCACCTCGGTCGGGGACGGGTAGGCGGTCAGCACCACGTCCTCCAGGGCGAGGGTCTCCGGGCGCGACCAGTCGAGCGGCTGCCCGGCGAGGAAGTGCGGGGCGCGATCGACCGCGGGGTCGTCCGGTTCGGCCGCCACGCCCCACCACAGGTAGATCATCCGGAGGGCCTCGCGGACCGGTTCCGGGGGAGTCGTCCAGCTCCACACCCGCTCCAGCAGGAGCCCGGCGTCGGTGCCCAGGCCGGCGAGCACGGTCCAGGCGCGCCGGACGTCCTCGACGTCCGAGCCGTCGATGGGCAGCCCGCACAGCCGGGCCAGCCGGCCCGGTTCCGGCGGGGCCGAGTCCCACGCCGCCAGCTCGGCCACCAGCACCAGGACGCGGCGCCGGTCCTCCTCGTGGCCCAGACCGATCAGCCGGGCCGCCTGCCGGATCCGCTCCGGCTCCTCCCGACCCAGCGCGGCGGCGAGCAGCCGGGCCAGCGCGCTGTTGGCGGTCACCGTGCGCGGGCCGCTGCGCTGGACGAGCGCCCGGACGTCGAGGCCCAGCGTCCAGCGCAGCCGCTCGTCCAGGTGCCCGGCCCGTTCGAGCAGGGTGAGCCGGTTGAGCAGCAGCTCGAGCCGGAGTTCGGGGTGGGCGGCCAGCAGCGGCGCGTCGGCGGTCTGCTGCAGCACCGCCGCCGCGTCGTCGTGGCGACCCTGCCGTTCGAGCAGCCCGGAGAGCCGCACCCCGGCCGCGGCGACCCGGGTGGCCCCGGCGGCGGCGGTCGCGGCGGCGAGGTCCCGGCGGGCCGCGGCCACGGCTCCGGCGAGGTCGCCCCGGCTCTCCGCGAGCCGCGAGTCGAGCCGGTGGAGCTCGGTCCCGGCGGGGCGTTCGGCGGCGGCGGCGAGCAGCTCGCCGGCCCGGTGGGTCTCGCCGTTGCGCAGCGCGGCGTCGGCCTCGGCGAGCACCGCGCGTTCCCGGGCGGCGAGGTCGCGGACCGCGGCGAGCCCGGCGGGGTCGTCGACGGCCCGCCGGACCAGCGCCGCGGCCGCCTCCGGCAGGTCGGCCACGGAGGGCAGCAGCCCGCGCAGGACCGCCGCGTCGAACCCGGTGGCCGGGTCGCCCAGCGCGATGCGGTGGTAGGCGAACTCGACGGCCGCCGCGGCCCCCGGCTCCGCCGCGAAGAACTCCGCCGCCCGCCGGTGCAGCCGCGCCACCAGCTGCGGATCGTCCAGCCGCAGCGCGGCCAGCGCCGGGCCGCGCAGCTCCTCGCGCAGGCGCAGCACGTCCCCGTCGCGCTCGACGAGCGCCACCTCCGACGCCAGCTCGTCGAACACCTGCTCCGCCGTGGACGTCCGTGCCGCGGGGCCGTCGGGCAGCAGCACCCGCCCGACCAGCGCCGGGGTGATCCACCGCAGCACCAGGCCGGCCCGCGCGACCTGGCGCAGCTCGGCCGTGCGGGCCGGATCGCCGGCCCGGACGTGACCGAGGATCCGCTGGTAGAGGAACCCGCGCACGAACTCCTCGCGCACCCGGTCGACGGCCCGGGCGCGCGCCGCGGCGTCGGTGACCGCGGCCGCCCCCTCCCGGACCAGGACGTTCGCGGCCAGCCGCAGGGTCAGCGGGATCCCACCGACCAGCCCGACGACCTGCCGGACGAGGGCGTCGTCGATCCGGTGCGCGGGTGGCTGCGGCGACCGCTGCACGAAGAACCGCAGCAGCGCGCCGGCCGCGTCGTCGTCGAGCGCGAGCAGGTGCAGCTGCCGGTCCGGGCGCCGCGGGTCCACGAACACCGCCGGTGGCCTGCGGCCGGCCACGACCAGCCGGAACCGGGGCAGCTCGCTGGCCCAGGCGGCGAACAGGTCGTCCAGGTCGGCCGCCCGGGCCGGGGCGCTGCGCTCCAGCTCCTCGACCGTGTCCAGCACGACCACCAGCGACTCGACGCCGATCGAGCGCATCGCGGCGGCGAACCCGGCGACCCGCTGCCGGTAGGAGGCGGCGGTGTCGGAGGACTCCAGCCCGGCGCCCTTGGTGCGGCGGTGCGCGACGTCCCGGCTGTGCTCCAGCACCCGCCGGTGGTCGGGGAACTGGGCGCCGATCTGCCGGACGACGTCGTCCAGCACGCCCGACGGGTCCCCCGACGACAGCGAGGGCCGGTCCAGGTCGAGGTAGGCCCAGGCCAGCCGCTCGCCCCGCTCGACGGCACCGAACAGGTCCATCACGAACCGCGCCACCAGCGTCGACTTGCCGATGCCGCCGATGCCGTGGACCACCATCGCCGGCTCGCCCCCGGGGCCGGGGGGCAGCGCGGCGCTGAGCCGGTAGCCGTGCAGGTGCTTGAGCTCGCGTTCCCGGCCCACGCACCCGGCGTCGGCGAGGCGGCGGACCGCCCGGGTGACGTCGAGCAGCGCCAGCCGGCTCTCGATCACGTCGCGTCCCGGCTCGATCGACACCGCGGTGCTGAGGCGGGCCCGCGCCAGGGCCTCGCTCGCCCATCGCCAGACGTCCAGGGCGGCCAGCAGGTCGTTCTCGTCGGTCATGTCCACGGGCAGCCGCCGGCCGTCGACGAAGGCGTCCACCATGTGCTGCAACGGGGAGTCGTGATGGGCCTCGACGCTGCTGCGCACGCGGCGGAGCAGGGGCGGTCCGCCCGCGCGCAGCAGCGCCGTGACCGCCTCGATGCGCCAGCGGTCGTCGAGCATGGCGACCTGGCGGCCGTCCCGGGCGGGCAGTCGCCTGCACAGCAGGCGCACGACGTCGTCCGCGTCGGGTTCGTCGCCGAGCCGCTGCGGGTCGAAGGTCGCCAGCAGGGCGAGCCGCGCGGCCAGCTCCGACCCGACGAGCCGCTCGGCGAGCCGGGCCTCGGCCAGGATGGACAGCGCGTGGTCACGGTCCACCGGAGGCCTCCAGCAGGTCGAACAGCCGTTTCGGCAGGTGCGCGGCGAGCCGGCGGGGTTCGGGCAGCGGCAGGCCGTCCGGGAACAGCTCGCCCATCGCCGCGGCCAGCGCCGGCTCGTCGAGCACCCGCCGCTCCTCGCGCGCGCGCTCGCGGAACCAGGCCTCCACATCGCTGCGGGCCAGCCCGGTGGCGGTGTCCTGCTCCACCCACAGCGAGCGCTCGGCGGCGAACTGCTCGGCCTCCCGCCCGGCCAGCACCAGACGGAGCGGAACCTGCGGGTCGTCGGCCACCCGGACCAGGGCGTGGATCAGTTCGTCCAGGTCGCCCTGGCGGATCGCGACCAGCTGGTCGAGCCCGTCGATGAAGATCCACCACTGGCGGGTCGAGTCGCGCAGCCCGGCGACCAGCGCCATCCGGAAGGTCGCGATGCTGCGCGCGGTCTGGGCCAGCGACTCGTCGGTGTGCGGCAGGCCGAGACCGACCAGGACGTCGCGCACGATGCGCTCCCGGCGTTCGTCGATGTCGAACGCGACGTAGTCGCGGACGTGCAGCTGGACGGCGGCGAGACCGTCGGGAGCCGCGGCCCGCAGCGACGCCGACAGCTTCGAGCGGTGCGCGACGTGCGACAGCAGCAGGTAGGAGTAGGACACGCCGCTGCCGCTGTCGCCCCGGACGGTGAGCAGCCGGCTGGTGTCGCCACCGCACGCCATGTCCCGGACCCGGCCGCGCAGGTTGGCCCGGTTGACGAACGGCCGGCCCTGCACCGAGGTCACCAGGAACGGGTCGACGTCGACCGGGGGCGGTACCGCCGGCGGGTGGTGCCCGTTGCCGGCCGGGACGAGCAGCGGCCCGTGCCCGCCGTCGCGCAGGGCACGGGCGATCGCGGACAGCGGGACCCCCTGGTTGCGGCCGCGCTCGGAGTAGTGGTGCACAGCGACGAGCCGACCCTGGATGTCGACCACCGCCGACCCGGACGACCCGGCCAGGGTGTTGCCGCCGTAGCGGATGCGGGTGCGGCCCGGGTTCGGCACGGGCGCGGAGCGGATCCAGGTGACCCGCTGGGTCTGGCCGAGGGGGTGCTGCACGATGAACAGCAGCGGGCTGCGGGCGAAGTCGTACTCGGCCGGGTCCACCCGGTAGCACCCGCGCCGCGGCGCGTCACCCCCGGTGGTGGTGGGGTCGGGCACCGCGAACCCGAGCCGCAGCAGCGCGAAGTCGAGCCGGTCGGTGGGGGCGTCCGCCTCGCCCGCGTGACCGTCGACCTCGCCCGCGGTGGGCAGGCTCGCGGCGACGAAGCCGACGACCGGCACGACGACGCCGGTCTCGGCGGGGCTGCGGCCCGGCTCCAGGCCGTAGTCGAACCGGGCGACGACGTCCGGGCGCGGGTCGGGTGGCCACCGCCGCGCGTCGATGACGTGCGCCGCGGTCAGCAGCAGGTCCGGCCCGACCAGGAAGCCGGTGCCGCGGGCCAGCCCGCCGATCTCGATCCGCGCCGTGCGCCGCATCGCGTCCAGCAGCGCCTGGACCTGCGCCCGGGGGTCCTCCAGGCCCGCGGTCACCGCGGTGATCGCCTCGAGGCCGGTGGTCGGCTCGTCGCCGGGCGCGACCGGCGCGTCCTCCAGGCTCCGGACGACGGCGTCGGGCCCGTCGGGCGGCGGGGGCGGGAGCCCGTGCCGGATCGCGATGCGCGCGGTGACCATCCCCGCCCGGTCGCCGAGCAGCCCGGTGAGCAGGGGCCGGAACGCCTCGCTCCCGGCGTCCAGCAGGACCTGCGCCACCAGGTCGAGCACGAGGCCGTCGGCGGCGGCCCGCTCCAGCGCGCGGACCCAGGTCGCCCGGGCCGGGCCGGTGGGGGCGACCCAGGCGATCCCGGCCTCCCGGGTCAGCCGTCGGGCCGTGGCCGGATCCGGGTACGCCGCGGCCAGGACGTCGGCCACCCGACCCGGATCGCCCCGGGTCCAGTCGGTCTCCGGACGCTCCCACCAGGCCGCCGTGGCCGGCTCGTCGATCACGGTCATGGCGGCATCAGTCCAGGAACCGCTGCAGCACCCGGTGCACCCGCGGGGCCTGCACGGCCTCGTTGCGGACGCCCTCGATGCCCCCGAAGTGCAGGCCGACCGCCTTGCCGCTGGCCAGGTCGACGATCAGCGACCCGGAGTTGCCGCCGAGCGTGGTCGCGTCGTGGTGCAGCAGCTCGGTCCCGACCAGCGCGGTGACCTGGCCCGGGGCCAGCCGCTTGTGGTTGTAGATGCCGTCGAAGATCCGTTGCTGGTCGGCGGTGTCGTTGCGGCTGTCGAACGCGGGGTAGCCGACGACGGCGACCCAGGACCCGACCCCGGCCCCGTCGACCTCCGCCCGGGCCATCAGCTCCACGTGGGGCGGGAGCGCCTCACCGTCCTCGTTCGTCGGGTCGACCCGCAGGAGCGCGACGTCGACCGAGTCGTCCGGTTCCATCCACAGCACCTCCCGGATGCGGAACCGGGACTCCTCGGGGCGGTCGTACTCGCGGCGCCAGTCGACCGACACCCGCACCGGCGGCCGGCCGGCGTTCTGCCGGAACGCGAAGGCGCCGTCGGTCCCGGTGGCGAACTCGCCGGCCACGTGCCGGTTGGTGATCATGATGTCCGGGGCCACCAGCCACCCGGTGCCGACCCAGTCGAGCCGGTGGTTGCGGACGTCGATGCGGCCCGCGCTGGGCAGCCGGCTCTCCAGCGAGTCCCGCGCCTCGGTCAGCCGCGAGTGGATCTCGTCGCTGTTCGGGAAGTCGTCCGGGGGCACGGTGAAGCTGGACCGCTGGACGAGGTAGACCGGGCGGGTGAAGCGCTCGACGATCGCTTCCAACCCGGGGTTCGACCCCGGCTCGTACACCCCCTCGGCCATCTCGTCGGCGACCCCGGCGGCGGTGTCGACGTCCAGGTCGGCATCCATGTCGGGACCGCCGTCCAGCCCTTCCAGCCCGCTGGTCCGGGCCCGCGCCCGATCGGCGAGCTCGGTGAAGCGGTCGAGGAACTCGGCGCGCACGGCCTCGTCCCGGAACACCTGGCGCGGGTCCATCTCACCCTCGATCCGATCGGTGCGGACAGCTGACGGTCATCGCGGGGCTCCGGCCCGCTGCGGGGCCGTGGGCAGCCCCAGTCGCGCGCGGAGCACCGGGTTCTCCACCGCGTCGGCCAGGCGCTCGGTGACCACGGCGGACGGCCGGCCCTCCGGGAGCGGGCCGCCACCGGCGGGGAGGCGCGCCTGCAGCACGGCCGTCGCGATCTCGGGTCCGAAGCGCTGCCAGTCGAGCTGCTCGTCGACGGCTTCGGTCCCGAACACCTCCTCGACCAGCGATTCGACCGAACCCTCGCCGGTGGGCGGGGCGAGGCCCTCCTGCCCCCGGCCGAGGTCGAGGTCGGCGCCGAGCAGCGCGCGGGCGTCCACGATCCCGGCGCCCATCCCGGCGGAGTCCCAGCCGTCCGGGCGCCGCGCGGTGGCCCGCAGCAGGCGCCGGAACATCACCTGGAGCGTCTCGCCGCGCGCGTGCGCGGCCGCCACCAGCGCGGACCGGCCGTGGTGGGCCAGCCACAGCGCGGCCACGCCGGCGGTCATCGCGACCGCGAAGCTGGTGCCCTGGCCCTGCCCGGCGCCCGGGACCCCGGTCCGCGCCCGCAGGACGTTCTCGGCCGGTGCCGCGACGTCCACCGCGCCGCCCCGGCAGCTGCCCCGCCACGGCTCGCTCCGGACGTTCGTCCCGGCCACCGCGAGGCAGTCGTCGTAGCGGGCGGGCCACACGACGGTGCGGACGCAGTTGCCCGCAGCCGCCAGCACCACCACGTCGGCCGCGACGGCCCGGCGCAGCGCCCGGTGCAGGGCGAACGACGGGAGACCCCCGAGGCTCATCGTGATGACCTCGGCGCCGTGGTCCACCGCCCAGTCGATCGCCCGGGCGACGGACACCTGGCTGACCCGGACCACGCTCTCGATGGCCCGGATCGGCAGGTGCCGGACCTGCGGGGCGGTGCCGGTCACGACCAGCGACCCGGGGGAGACCAGCACGCTCGCGGTGGCCGTGCCGTGCCCGGGGTTGCCCGCGCCCAGCGGATCGGTCGGGTCGGCGTCGCCGTCGAGGACGTCCCAGCCGCCCGCCCGGATGACGCCGGTGAGCTCCGGGTGGGCGGTGACGCCGGTGTCGGGTTGGGCGACCACCACGCCGTCGCCGCGGACCGGCCGCCGGCGCGCCGCGGAGAACTCCCACGCCTGCGGGACCCCGATGGCCCGCAGCGCCCACTGCGGGTCGGTGTCGAGCGCCGGGTCCGGCGGGGCCCAGCACCCCGGCGGGAACGCCTCGACGCTCTCCTGACCCGGATCCTCGCCGTCGCCCCGCTCCGCGTCCTCGGGGAAGAACGCCGTGGGCAGGTCGGGCTCGGCCGCGGCCGCGTCGAACCGCTCGCGCAGCTCGTGCGCGGCGGTGAACGCGGCCGCGGGGTCGGCGCCGAAGGACCGGTCCGGGAGCTCGACCACCAGGACGTCGGGGTCGAGCGCGGACAGCGGTCCGACCGCGACGTCGAGCGGGGCGAGGGCCGCGCGCACCCGCCCGGCCTGCCGGTCCGGGTCCTGCCCGGGACGCAGCTGCAGGGCGAACCGCGCGGGCGCCGCCGTGGTGCCCGGCCGGACCAGGGTGGCGGTGGTGATCGCGTCGCCGGCTGTCGTCATCGGTGGTCCTCCTCGTCGCGGAGGGCTCAGCCGATGCCGACGAGGCGGTAGGCCTCGCGGATGGCGTCGATCTTCTCCTTCTTCTGCGGGTCGCCGCCGAAGAAGGTCAGCGCGACGTCGACGACGGACTGCAGCGCGTCGGTGAACGTCGCCCGCGGGGCGAGCCGGGCCATGCCCAGGTAGGTCAGCACCGCGACGTCCTCGACGGTGAAGATCCGCTGCCCGCCCGCGGTCAGGGTGAGCAGGTTGTGCACCGCCTTGTTGTGGATGTTGCTGTTGACGTGCACCCAGCCCTGGTCGTTGCCGTCGTGCGGGAGCTCGCCGGGGCGCAGGGCGCGGAACCGGTCCATGTGGTCGGGGTGGCCGAGCCGGGAAGGGTTCGCGAAGTCGCGCAGCGGGCGCCCGTCGGCGCGCAGGCCGGGGCCGATCTCCCAGGTCCAGGTGTCGACGTCGTGGCGGTCCGGCGCGGTGTACCAGTTGTTGACGATGACCCCGGCGATGTCGGCGAAGGACTCGTTGAGCGCGCCGGACTGGGTCGCGTAGACCAGCTTCGAGGTGGAGTCGATGACGCCGTGGGTGAGCTCGTGGGCGATGACGTCCAGGAACCGGGACAGGCTGACCAGCCGCCCGCCCCGCCGGATCTGGCCGTACCACATCTTCCCCTGCCACCAGAACGCGTTGAGCAGCCCGGGCGGCGGCTCCATGCTCGCCGCCGTCGTGTTCACCTGGGAGATCAGCGCCATGCCCCGGTCGTCGATGCCGTCGCGCTGCAGGACGACCTTGTAGAAGTCCTGCACCCGGGACGCGTTGACGTGCGCGGAGACGGCCGCCCGGTTGGTCGTGCCGTAGTCGCTGGTGGCGGCCTCGACCGCGTGCGCGGGCAGCGGCGGGTCGGAGTCGATGTCGGCGAACTGCAGGTCGTAGGTGCGGACCGACCGCAACGGGTCGGCCAGCCGGCAGGTGGTGCCGGGGGCGACCAGCTCGCCGAAGAACACCTGCTCGGCCTCGTCCTCGTCGATGCCGGTGCAGCGGGCCGGGGTCGGCAGGGCCGTCGGTACCGCGCTGTAGTGGTAGAGGATCGCGCCGTCGTGCGCGTCGACCAGGTAGGTGAAGCTGACCGGGACCGGCCGCCGGCCGAGGCCGTGCCCGTCCAGCGCGTCGTCGTCGGGGGTCTGCGTCCCGCCCGCGGGCGGCGCGGCGGGCAGCCCGGGGAACAGCCACGCCAGGTGCCAGCGCTCCGGCTCCCCGTCCGTGCCGACGTCCTTGTAGAAGGTGAGACCGCCGCCCACCCCGGTCTCGGCCGGGATGCCGGCTCCGGTGTACTCCTCGACCCGGGCCAGGGCGTCCGCGCGGCTCAGCGACTCGACCGGGTCGACCCCGGTGACCTCGTCGAGCTGGGCGCTGACGCTCACCAGCTCCCGGCCCGCGGTGAGCTCGACGACCGCGGCCGAGCCGAACACCGGGATGCTGCGGTGGGTCTGGCCGAACCGCACCTGGCGGGTGCCCAGCGAGCGCAGGTCCTGCTCGCTCTCCACCACCAGGGCGGGCACCCGCTCCGGGCGCTCGGGCTCGACCACCGACCGCAGCGCGGGGCGGTCGTCGAGCTGGAGGAGCTCGTCGAGGTAGTACCGGGCGGCGGCCTCGTCGCTGGTGAACGGCGTGGTCGCGGCCCCGGCGTCAGCTCCGTCGTCGACCCCGGCGGGCAGCTCCTCGCGGAAGGACTCCGCCGAGCGGGACTCGGCCCGGTCACGGCCGGCGTCCTCGGCGGCGTGGTAGTGGAAGGTCTCGAGCGCGGACATCGGGATTCCTCTCGGGTGGGGCGGTCAGCGGGTCGCCGCGACCCAGGCCGCGGCCGTGACCACGCGGGCGATGTCGGCCGCGTAGCCGGTGTCGATCGTGAGATCGGAGGGCAGGTGGTACTGCGGGTTCATCTCCTCGGGCGGCGCGTCGGGCCCGGGACCGGCGAACAGGTCCTCCGAGGCCAGGCAGGCCGGGTAGCCCTGGAGCTGGAAGCTGTAGTGGTCGCTGCGCCGCTCGGCGGGGTCCGGCTCGCCGTGCAGCGGGTAGAGCTGCGGCGCCGGGAGTGCCGGGGACACCTGCGCGACCAGCTCCGCGACCCTGCGCGCGAGGGCCAGCGAGTCGGCCTCGACGGCGGGTGCGGGGCCGAAGCCGGCGTGCAGCTCGAACGTCCGCTCCGGCCGCACGTCGTAGCCGATCATGTCCAGCTGCAGGACCGCGACGATCGGGGCGCCGAGCACGGCCTGCTCCCTGGCGTAGGCCCGGCTGCCGACCAGGCCGTGCTCCTCGGCGTTGAACAGCACGAACCGCACCGCCCGCCGCGGCCGGGCCAGGGCCGCGTCCAGCGCCACGACCGCCTCGGCCGCGGCCAGCACCCCGGCGACGCCGCTCGCGTCGTCGTCGGCACCGGGGGCGGGGTCGGTGTCCGGCCGGTACCCGGGCGCACGGGCGCCGGTCGAGTCCAGGTGCGCGGTGACCAGCACGATCCCGTCGAGCCCGGTGCCGGGCAGCTCGGCCTCGACGTTGTCCAGCGGGCGGCCCTCGTGGGTGAACCGGTGCCGGCGGATCCCGAACCGGCCCGCCCCGATCTGCGCGAGGTCGTCGAGCAGGGCCGTGACGGCGGCGGCGTTGCCGGCGTGGTGCACGTGCCGGCTGGTGATCACCACGCCGTCCCCGGCGGGCCGGGCTCCGGAGTACCGCTCGACGTGCTCCCCGACCTTCTCGGCCCGGACCGTGGTGTCCAGGACCTCCCGCTCCGCCGGCTCGATGGTCACCGGCGCGAGCGGTGCCTCCGGCAACCCGGCCCGGACGCCGACGGTCTCGACGAGCGGGACGAGTTTGAGGTTGTGCCCGTGCTGCGCACCCCGGAAGTGGTAGCTCTCCACCGACTCCCCGGCCGCCACGGCCACGAGCAGCCCGTCCGCGGTGGAGGCGAGGACGCCGCGGGCGGGCGGACCGGCCTCGAAGAACCGGGCGGAGTTCCCGCCCAGCTGCGCGCGGTCGTCGCGGAGCAGGTAGAGGTCGGTGGTGTCCGGGAGGTCCTCGGCGCCCAGCCGGTCGACCAGGAACCCGAGGTCGTCCAGGCGGGCCGCGGCCGCGGCGGTCGCGACGGCGTGGACGATCGTGCCCGCCGGCCCCGTGACGTGCAGGGGGACGACGGCCAGGTCGCGCAGCGCGGCCATCGCGCCGTCGTCCGGCGGAGCGGTGATGCGCAGGAAGCGCAGGGCCTGCTGCTCCAGCACCGGTACCGCGAGCCGCGGGTGCGGGGCGACGAGGAAGCCGGCCCGCAGGGCGTGCGAGCGCTCGGCGGCGTCCTCCCCGACGAACAGCCGGCGCCGCGGCGCGCCGGCCCGCTCCGCGGCCCGCTCGAAGATCCGCGGTGCGTCCTTGCGGCCGTAGACCAGCAGGTCGGTCTCGAAGTGGTCGCCGAGGCCGGCGTCCTTCAGGGCGCGGGTGACCTCGTCGGGCGGGATCGGACCGGGGTCGGACACCACCCCCAGCCGGACGCCGCGGGCGCGCAGGTCGTCCAGCACCTCGCGGACGCCCGGGAAGGCGGTCAGCTCGATCCGGTCACCGGAGCCGGAGAGGCTGACCGCGGCGAGCGTGTCGCCGATGTCGAAGAAGGCCACCGCACCCGCACCCGCACGCGCACCCGCACCCATGATCGCTCCCCTCGGAGTCCCTACCGCTGGGCCTGAGGAGGGTGAGGAGCGCGCACGTGATACGTACCACAGGCTGAATGTCGGAAGGACCCGGGTGCCGGTCGGCCCAGGCGGGATGTCCGCTCCCGCTTGACCTTGACACCGTGCCAAGGTCTTCCCTGTGGCCAGGGAGGTGGTCCCGATGACCATGCCGACAGCGGAGACGACCACGATGCGGGTTCTGCGCGGGCTGGAGAACGACAGCTCGTCGGTGCGACTGCGGGCAGCGATGGCGGCCGGCACGAGCCCGGACCCGCAGTTCGTCGACAAGCTCGTCGAGAGGTGCGGGATCGAGCCCGAGTTCCCGGTGCGCGAGATCCTCACCTGGGCGCTCATCCGGCACCCGTCCGCGGTGACGGTCCCGAAGCTCGTCGGGGAACTCCGCTCGGCGTGCGCGCAGGCCCGCAGCCAGGCGTTGCACACGCTGTCCAAGATCGGGGATCGACGGGCCTGGCCGGCGATCACCCGGGCGCTGCTGACCGACCCCGACGACGAGGTGGCGCGCAGCGCCTGGCGGGCAGCGGTCGTCCTGGTGCCCGAGGGTGCGGAATCCGGGTTGGCCGGGGAGCTGGCGACACAGCTCGGGCGCGGCGGGCGCGAGATGCAGTTGAGCCTCGGTCGGGCGCTGGTCGCGCTCGGTGAGGTGGCCCTGCCGATCCTGCGCGCCGCGATGACCGATCCCGACCCCGGCGTCCGTCAGCACGCGATGGCCGCGGACCGGATGGTGCGCGACCCGGATGCCGGATTCGAGTTCGCGATCGAGGAGGCGAAGCGCATCGTGGCCCTCGGCACGAGCAGCCGGCCGGGATGACCACGTGCTGATCGGCGACGTGGCGCGACGGTCCGGGGTCAGCGCCCGCATGCTCAGGCACTACGACTCGCTCGGTCTGGTGCGGCCGACGGGCCGTACCGGGGCCGGCTACCGGGAGTACTCCGCCGAGGACATCCGGCGGATCTTCCACATCGAGAGCCTGCGGTCGCTGGGGCTGTCGCTGCGCGAGGTCGGGCGGGCGCTGGACGATCCCGGCTTCACGCCGTCGGAGCTCGTCGACGACCTCGTCCGACGGACGCGGGAACGCATCGCCAGGGAGACCGAGCTGCTCACCCGGCTCCGGCGGATCGACGCCGCCGAGCCCGCCGAATGGGAGGACGTCCTGCAGACCGTCGCGCTCCTGCGGGACCTGGGGTCGGAGAGCGCCGGGAAGCGCCAGCGGGCGGCCCTGTCCCCGGACACGGTCCCGGTGGAAGCCCTGGTCGAGGCGGCGCTGGGCGAATCGGACCCGAACGTCGCCGGCGCCCTGCGCTGGGCTCTGGCGCGCGCGGGCGACGGGGGACTGGCACTGCTCGCGGAGGGCCTCGGTTCACCAGCGGCCGACGTGCGCGAGCGGGCCGTCCGGTCCATCGTCGAGGTACCGCACGGCGCGGCGACCGCCGTGCTGCGGGACGCGCTCACGAACTCCGACATCGTGGTCCGCCGGTGCGCAGCCCTGGCGCTCGGGGAACGGGGAGTGGCCGACGCGGTCCCCACGCTCATCGAGATGATCGTCGAGGAGGCGAACGACGTCGATGCCGCCGATGCGCTGAGCGCGCTGGCGGGTGAGCCCGCGCTGGCGGAGCAGATCGCCACCGGGCTCGTCGACTCCCTCGCCGGCAGCGCCGCTGACCCGTCCGCGCGTCGGCGGCTCGCCCAGGCGCTCACCGACATCCCGGGGACGACTGCGTCCCGCGCACTCGCGGATCTGTCCCACGACGAGGACCGGGCGGTCGCGCTCACCGCGACGTACGTCCGCACGCTGCGCGAAGCACGCTGACGGCTGCCCGGTCCGCTCGCCGCGGTCGGAAGGGTCACGGCCCGGCGGAGGGCTGGTCGGCTCGAGACGCGGCGGGCACCCGGGCGAGCAGCAGCAGGGCACCTCCCGCTCATTCGAGGTCGAAGGTCCGACGTGCGCGCTCGATGTCGGGCATGTGCGTTGCGGCCCAGTCCAGGAGCACGTCGACCGGGTGGCGCAGGGTCTTCCCCAGCGGGGTGATCCGGTACTCGACGGCGACGGGGCGCGAGCTGAGCAGCACGCGCTCGACGATGCCGTTGCGCTCGAGCCGGCGAAGGGTCGCGGTGAGCGACTTCTGCGTCACGGCGGGGATGGCGCGACGCAGATCGTTGAAGCGACAGGGCCGTTCGCACAGCTCGTTGAGGATGCTCAGCGACCACTTGTCCAGCACCTGGTCGAGGAGCTCCCGGTGCGGTGCGGTGATCCGGAGCTCGCCGACGGGGCCTCCCGGCGTATCCATGGCGATACCTGGTCTCCTTGAAGTGTCCTGCGTACACCAGGTAACAAGGTTATACCTAGCCGATCCGTCCGAGGAGACTCCTGTGCCCGTTCGCCGCTTCACGCCCGAAGGCATGCTGCAGCCCACCCCGTACCACCACGTCGCCGTCGGAACCGGCACGCGTCATGTGCACGTCAGCGGCCAGATCGCCCGCTCCGCGGACGGCACTGCGGTTGCCTCGGGTGACCTCACCGGTCAGGTCGCGCAGGCGCTGCGGAACACCGCGCGAGGTCTCACCGGGGCGGGTGCGACGTTCGACGACGTGCTGCGGCTGACGTTCTACGTCACGCAGTGGGCGCCGGAGAAGATCGATGCGTTCCTGGCGGGCGTCGAGCAGGTCGCCGAGGAGATCGGCCTGCGACTGCCCCTGCCGCCGGCGTCGCTCATCGGCGTCGACCACCTCTTCGAACCCGACGTGCTCGTCGAGGTCGAGGCAACCGCGCTGGTCGATTGAGCCGAACATCCCGGCATGTGCCGCCTCGCCCGGCGAGCGTCTCCGGACGCCCGCCGGCCGGCGCACACGACCTGGCGGCCGACACCCCTATCCTGGCGAGCGTGACTTGTCCCAAGTGCCACGGGCGGATGCGCACGGTCGACCGCCAGGGTGTGCAGATCGAGCAGTGCGAGAACTGCCGCGGGATCTTCCTCGACCACGGCGAGCTGGAGCACATGGTCTCGGCCGAGGACCGCTTCTACGGCGCTTCGCACTACACACCGCCCGGCGGCCACCGGGGGAAGCCCGATTCACCGCGCCCGTACCGCGGCAGCCGCCACTCCGACTCGCCGCCGCCGTACCGCGGCGAGCGCCACGGCGGCCACCACCCGGACTCGCCGCGCCCGTACGGGAACCGCAAGCACAAGAGCTTCCTCGGCGACCTGTTCGGCTGAGCGGTGAACCCGCTGGTCTGCACGCGGTGCGGAGCGCGGGTGGCCCCGGCGGCGCCGCTGGTGTGCCGGTCCTGCGGCCACGAGCAGGAGTTCGTGCGACAGCCCTTGTACTGCCTCGCCGGGCCCAGCGGCACCGGTAAGTCGACGGTGGGGCGCGCGCTGTTGCCGCGGGTGGCCGATCGGTTCGTCGTCCTCGAGCAGGACGTCCTGTGGGTCCCCGAGCTGCGGGACCCGACCGAGCACCACCGCGCGTTCCGCACGACGTGGCTACGGCTGGCGGCGACGATCGGGCAGAGCGGCCGACCCGTGCTGCTCTGCGGGACTGTCGTCCCGCCCGAGTTGGAGCCGCTGCCCGAGCGCGCCCTCTTCGACGAGGTCCACTACCTCGCGTTGACCTGCCGCGCCGACGTTCTCGCCGCGCGGCTGCGGGCCCGGCCGACGTGGCGCGAGTGGGACGAGCCGCGCATCGTCGAGATGCTCGAGTACGCCGCTTGGCTGCAGCGCGACGCAGCGACCCTGCAGCCACCGGTCGAGCTGCTCGACACCACCGAGCGATCGATCGAGGAGACAGCCGCGGCGGTGCGCGAGTGGCTCACGGCTCACGCGCCGACGGCCCTGGAGACCGCGCGGTCGTAGAGCCCGGGCGGCAGCGCCCCGGGTTGCAGGTAGGCCTGGACGGTCAGCCCGATGCCGAGGGCGAGCACCGACCACGGCCCGTCGGCATCGCCGGGGAGGTGGTCGGCCAGGCGCGACCGCCACGCCGCGAAGCGCGCCGCCAGCGCGTCGCGGCCCGCTCCCGTGCGCAGGGCGTGCAGCACGAACTCCAGCAGGAGCAGGTTCCAGATGCGGTCGCGGTCGAGCGCTGCGGCGAAACCGTCGGCGCCTCCCCCGCCCGCGGTCGTGAGGCCCTCCGCCTGCTCGGCGAGCCACCGGTCGAGGAGGGCCAGGAAGAGGTCCTGCTTGTCGGCGAAGCGCGCGTAGACCGCACCCTTGGTGTAGCCGGCGGCCGCGGCGACGGCGTCGACCGAGACCGCGTGGTACCCGCGCTCCGCGAACAGCGCGGCCGCCGCGTCGAGCAACTGCTCCCGTGTGCGCAGCTTCTGATCCTCACGACGGGACATCCGGACCTCCTCGACAGACGACCACCAGCGTTGCATACTACTCGGTATTCAGATACCACTCAGTATGTGGAGGAGGAGTCATGGCCGGTGTGATCGGGACAGCGCGCCCGGGCGGCACGACGATCGAAGGTCACGGCCTGGATCCCGGAGCCGCGCTGCGCTTCGGCAGCCTCACGAAGACGCTGACCGCAGCCGCGGTGCTGCGCCTACAGGCCGCGGGCGCCCTGGACCTCGACGCGCCCGTGACGGACCTGCTCCCCGACCTGCCGTCGATCGGTGACCCCACGGCCCGGCAGCTCCTGCGGCACACGAGCGGCCTACCGAACTACACCGACGACCCGGCGTTCCTGGCCGAGGCCACCACCCCCGGGCGCCGGTTCGCACCGCGCGAGCTCGTGGCCCTCGCGGCTCGGGCTCCCCGCACGCGGTCGGGGGTCCACGCCTACTCGAACACGGGCTACATCGTGCTGGGCCTGCTCCTGGAGGCCGCGGGCGGTCGCCCGTACGCCGACGTGCTCCGCGACCAGGTGCTCGAACCCGCTGGCATGAGCACGGCGTGGGTCGACGGCGACGAACCGGCTCGCGCCCCGCTCGTCCGCGGCTGGGCGACGGGTCCCGACGGCGCGGCGGTCGACGTCACCGACCTGCTGCACCCCTCGGCCGCCTGGGCCGCGGGCGGGGTCGCCGGCACAGCGGCGGACGCGCTGGCCCTCAGCCGGGCGCTCGCCGAGGGCCGCGTGCTCCCGCCGGCCGGAGCCGCAGCGATGCGCGACTGGACGCCGACCGCCCACCCCCTGTTCGCGCTGGTGGAGGGCTACGGGCTCGGCCTGGCCCGGATGCGGCTCGGGCCGTGGGAAGCGCACGGCCACCCGGGCAACATCCCCGGCTTCTCGGCGCTCCTGGCGCACGTGCCGGAGCTCGAGACGCACGTCGTCGTGCTGCTCGCCGAGGACCACGCACCCGACGAGGACGGGCGGCTGCCGGTGGAGCGACAGGCCCTCGCCGCGCTGCGGCAGCTCCCCCGCCGCCGCGCAGGTCAGCGCAAACGCTGCTGATCCCGGCAGGAGCCCGCACATCCTCGATCTCAGCCCGCCATCCGTTGCGCCGTGTGCTCGGACGGTGCCACGACGAAGACATCGGAAGCGGGATCGACGTCCTCCCCGGTCACCGTCACCCGGTAGCAGCCCTGCCGGGTGACCGGAAGCGCGACCGGGCACCACTCCTCGACCAGCGGCACCTCGACCGTGGTCGGCTCGCCGCTGTCGGTGAGCGGTTGCACGGTGACGACCAGGTCGGTAGCGGGTGTGGACGGGCGGACATGGATGACGGGCTGCTCGTCGGGCGGGTACACGTCGTCGAGATCCAGGGAAACGGTGACCGGCGCCATGGCGCGGAACCTGCCCAGCCGAAACGAGGGGCTCACCACCATGTGCCGGATCTGCCGCAACACCTGCTCGGCGTTCTGCAGCGACGCATGCCGGGTCCCGGAGAACCACTCACCGCCGTTGTCGCTCAGCTCGATGGGCGTAGCGGACACCCGTGGCACAGTGCCGTCCCCACCCATGTCCATTCCCATGTCGATTCCCATGTCCACGCCCACGTCGGCGCTCGCGCCGTGGTTGAGCGCGCCTGTCGGGTAGTCGGAGCGCATCTCCAGCACCTCGGCGCGCCACCACGCAGACTGGGCAGTGCGGTGCTCGCAGCCCACCACCGGGTGCAGCGCGTATCCGTGCGTGCGGTACTTCTCGTCGTCGAGGTTGCGCGCCACCGCGTTCTCGATCTCGCGATGGAACTCGTCGGCGGCCTTGACCCGCCGCGGATCCAGCCCGGGCAGCGCGATGGGGAGCTCGGACGGGCGCAGCATCGGCCCGCCGTTGATGCTGACGCACGGGTAGATCGGCAGCAGTTGGTGGACCGAGGTGAACGAGCGCATCAGGTCCGAGAGGTCGACCAGCCCGAACAACTTGCGGTAGCCGTTGACGAGGTAGTCCAGTGCGTTGGGCGAGCCGCGGTGCGGGGTGCCGAAGGTGACCAGGGTGCGGGTGTCCCGCCAGCCGCCGAGCACCTCGAGGAAGTAGCGGGCCACCAGTCCGCCCATGGAATGCGCGAGCAACACCAACCGCGCCTGCGGGTATGTGCGCCGCCGTTCGTGCAGCCACCGCTCCGACTCCGTGCGGAGCCTCGTCGCCGCGACGCGGTTGTCGCGGCGCCAGTCGTAGGGGAACTCGCGATAGTCGACTCCTGGCGCCAGCCGCAGGTGTCGCACGAAGTAGTCCGCCGCGGCGCTGTAGCCGTCGATCTTCCACAGACCCGGCACCAGGTGGGCGTCCGTGGCGACACGGGTCGCCCGTACTCCGTCGTCGAGCACCGGCCGATCGACCGGGTCGGCTCCCAACGCGAGGCCGGAGACGCTCCGCCCGGCGCTGAACAATGCGCTGAGCCCGGCACCCACGGTCAGGCCGAAGACATCCATCCCATCGCGCTCGAGGACACTGCCCGTGATGCCGGGCAGCATGACGACGATGTCGCCGGTCGAGTCCCACCCCATGTGACGTCCCTTCGCGATCCGGTGACAACGATCAGCGACAGCCGTAGCCGGTGATGCCGATCCAGGACCACACCGGCAGGTCGGCCCGGCGGATCAGCTCCTCCTGCACCCCGCGCACCGCCTGCAGCGGGCTCGCCCCGGCGAGCCGGTGCCGGTGCCAGCCGGTGGCGAAGGCGCGGGCGGCGTTGTCCAGGACCGGGGGGAGGCTGGCGAGTACGAACCGCGCACCCGCTTCGAGGAAGGAGGCCACGAGTCCGAGGGCGTCGTCCCCGGTGAGCTCCAGGTTCTCGGCCCGATCCGGCCGCCAGGCAGTGCTGCACGCGCTGAGCACCACCTCCGGGCACGGGATCCGGCGCAGGGCGATCTCGCCGGCATCCACCCGTGAGCGGGTGAGGATCAGGCCCGAGGTGAGCGGGTCGGTTGCGTCGAGGTCGGCATGGCACACGACGTGCAGCACGCACCGCTCGGCTCCGTCCCGTTCGGTGAGCGCCCAGAAGGCGGCCTCGGTCGCATCCCGTCCACGGACCGGCTTACGGCGGCTCCGATAGAGCGCGGCGATCTCGCCGATCTCCGCGCCGGCCTCAGGTAACGCCTGGTAGCGGGACAGGTCGCGATAATCGGGATCGCCGATGAGCGCGACCGCCCCCGTCGTCGTCTCGGCGTCGAGGACGGTCAGCGCGGTCAGGTTCGGCAGCAGGCCGACGGCGGTGCGCTGGAACGCGCGACCGTCCCCGGTCTCCAGCCCGGCCCACGGCAGGAGGTGCAGCCGGCCGTGCGGCACGACGAGCAACGTGCCGGCGGAGAGTGCGTCCTCGGCGAGGACCGCGGGCACCAGGTCCCGCCAGCCGACCCCGCCCTCGGTCGACAGGTCGAAAGCGAACTCGTCCGGCCGGCTCCTGCGGAGGTTCGCGGTGTAGGCGTCCACCGCCTCGATGACGCGGTCGGGGAGTCGCGTGCTTGCCACCCTTGCACGGCCGTCCTTCAGCAGGACGGCGACGATCTTGTTGTCGCGGTGGTGGAGGGTCAAGGCCGCGCGGTCGCCGTCGGCCAGCCGTTCGAGGGTTCTCCCGACATCGAAGGCCACCGGCTCGGACATCGCCCGCCAGCGGGGATCGGCGATGCGGAGCCGCTCGACGACGTCGCGCCGCCGAGCCAGCAGCGCGCGGCGCTCGAGGACGGTCTCCTTCGTCGCCCGGTCCGCGTACTGCTGGAAGGAGAGCGCGTCGATGCGCATCGACAGCTCGTCGAACTCTGTCTCGACGGTTCCGCGCCCCGCGCGCTGCTCCGGCGGGATGCTCATCGTCGCCGCGAGTGCCCGCGCCTTGACGAGCTCGATGATCCGGGCAGCCGACGTCCCGTCGTGGCGATCGCAGGCCAGTTCGATGGCCGCACCGAACAGCTCCAGCTTGTCCCCGACGAACGTGGTGTCCAGCCGGTAGCCCAGCGAGCCCTTGCGCAGGTCGTCGGCGTCGCTGACGGCCTGGACGAAGGCGGCGAGGGCTTCCCGGTCCCGGTGCAGTGCCCGTAGCGCCTGCGCCCGCCGCCACTGCAGCTTCCAGCTCAGGTCAGGATCGGGGTGGTGGTGCAGATCCGCCAGCCCGTCCTCGGCGTGCGCGAGCGCCGCGTTCGGGTCGCCGAGGTCGAGTGCGAGGTCG
>DASQMQ010000168.1:0-8511 GCA_035645455.1 Pseudonocardia sp. | reverse complement strand
CAACTCTAGCCGATGTCCGCAGCGGCCGACGCGCGGGTGGTCGTTGCGACGTCCGGGCCGGTGGAGCGGGGCACCAGGGTCAGCAGGCTGGCCTCGGGCGGGCAGGCGAAGCGCACCGGGGCGTACGGCGAGGTGCCCAGCCCGGCCGACACGTGCAGCCAGGTGTGCGCCCCCCACCGGGACACCCCGCGGGCCCGGGAGCGGTCCAGGCCGCAGTTGGTGACCAGCGCGCCCACACCCGGCAGGCGCAGCTGGCCGCCGTGGGTGTGCCCGGCCAGGACGAGGTCGTAGCCGTCGGCGGCGAACGCGTCGAGCACGCGGGGCTCGGGGGAGTGGGTGAGGCCGAGGCGCAGGGCGGCGTCGGGGTCGGCGGGCCCGGCGACCATGTCGTAGCGGTCGCGGCGCAGGTGCGGGTCGTCCACGCCGCCGGCGACCACCCGCAGCCCGTCGACGTCCAGCTCGGGGCGCGTGTGGGTGGCGTCGGACCAGCCGTGCTCCAGGAAGGCGGCGCGCAGGTCGCGCCAGGGCAGCGGCCGGCCGTGGCTGCGCTTGCGGTTCTTCCCCAGGTACCGCGCCGGGTTCTTCGGTGTGGGTCCGTAGTAGTCGTTGCTGCCGAACACGAACAGCCCGGGCCGGTCCAGCAGCGGGCCGAGGGCGGCCATCACCGCGGGTACGGCACGCGGGTGGGACAAGTTGTCGCCGGTGTTCACCACCAGGTCCGGCTCCAGCCGGGCCAGGTCGGCCACCCAGCGCTGCTTGGCCCGTTGACCGGGGGTCATGTGCAGGTCCGAGACGTGCAGGACGCGCAGCGGCCGCGCACCTTCGGCCAGCACCGGCAGGGTGGCCTCCCGCAGCGTCCAGTTCCGGCGTTCGATGCCGGCCGCGTAGGCGACGCCGGCCGCCCCCGTCATGGTCGCGGCCAGCGCGATCCGAGCCCACCTCTGCACGCGCAGAGCGTACGGCCAACCGGCTCGGCCGGCCGAGCCCCGTCGGCTACCGTGCCGCCCGTGACCACCTTGAAGGAGCGGCTGCGCGAGGACCTGACCGCGGCCATGAAGGCCCGCGACGAGCTGACCCGCTCCACCCTGCGGATGACCCTGACCGCGATCGGCCACGCCGAGGTCGCCGGCACCGAGGCCCGCTCCCTGGACGACGCCGAGGTGCTGAAGGTGATCGCCAAGGAGGCCCGCAAGCGGGCCGAGTCGGCCGAGGCGTTCGCCGCCGCCGGCCGCGACGAGCTGGCCGCCCGCGAGCGCGCCGAGGGCGAGTTGCTGGCCCGCTACCTGCCCACCCAGCTCACCGACGACGAGCTGGCCGCCATCGCCCGCACGGCCGTCGACGAGACCGCCGCCGAGCTGGGCGAGCAGCCCGGGCCGCGGCAGATGGGCCAGGTCATGAAGAGGGCCACCGCCGCCGCCCAGGGGCGCGCCGAGGGCGGTCGGGTCGCCGCCGCGGTGAAGGCGCTGCTGGTCCCGTGAGGTCGTGCGCGGAGAACGGTGCTCCAGCACCGTTCTCCACGCACGACTACTTGGCGGGGGCCTTCTTGCGGGCCGGGGCCTTGCGGGCGGGCGCCTTCTTCTTCGGGGCCGGCGCCTTGGACCGGCGCTCGGCGAGCAGCTCGCTGGCCCGCTCGTCGGTCAGCTTCTCCACGCTGTCGCCCTTGCGCAGGCTGGCGTTGGTCTCGCCGTCGGTCACGTAGGGGCCGAACCGGCCGTCCTTGATCACCATCGGCTTCCCGGTGGTGCTGTCGGCGCCCAGCTCGCGCAGCGCCGGGGTGGCCGCGGCGGTGCGCCGGCCGCGCTGCTTGGGCTGCTTGTAGATCTCCAGCGCCTCGTCCAGGGTCACCGTGAACAGCTGGTCCTCGCCGGTCAGCGAGCGCGAGTCGGTGCCCTTCTTCAGGTAGGGCCCGTACCGGCCGTTCTGCGCGGTGATCTCCTCGCCGGACTCCGGGTCGGTGCCGACCAGCCGGGGCAGCGACAGCAGCTTGAGCGCGTCGTCCAGGGTGACGGTGTCCAGCGACATGGAGCTGAACAGCGACCCGGTCCGCGGCTTCGGCTTGGCCGGCGCCTTCTTCCGGCTGGTCTTCGCCCCGTTCGTGGCCGCCGGGGGCTCGGCGGGCTCGGGCAGGACCTCGGTCACGTACGGCCCGAACCGACCCTCCTTGGCCACGATCTCGTGCCCGGTGACCGGGTCGACGCCCAGCGAGCGGCCCTCCTGGGGCACCGAGAACAGCTGCTCGGCGACCTCCCGGGTGAGCTCGTCGGGGGGCAGGTCCTCGGGCAGGTTGGCCCGCTGGGACTCACCGTCGCGGATCCGCTCCAGGTACGGCCCGTACCGCCCGACGCGCACCACGACGTCGTCGAACACCGGCACGGAGTTGATCTCGCGGGCGTCGATCTCCTCCAGGTTGACGCCGACCAGCTTCTTCAGCCCGCCCGAGCGGGCCACCGACCCCTCGGTGCCCTGCGCGGCGCCGAAGTAGAACCCGGTCAGCCAGTCGGTGCGGCCCTGCGTGCCGGCCGCGATCGCGTCGAGCTCGTCCTCCATGGCCGCGGTGAAGTCGTAGTCGACCAGCCGGCCGAAGTGGTGCTCCAGCAGCCCGATCACGGCGAACGCGATCCAGGACGGGACCAGCGCCTGGCCCTTCTTCCACACGTAGCCGCGGTCCTGGATGGTCTTGATGATCGAGGAGTAGGTGGACGGGCGGCCGATGCCCATCTCCTCCATCGACTTGATCAGGCTCGGCTCGGTGTAGCGGGACGGCGGGTTGGTGGCGTGGCCCTCCGGGGAGAGCGACGCGGCCGTCAGCGCCTGGCCCTTGGTCAGCTCCGGCAGCCGGGACTCGTGGTCGTCGGCCTGGCCGTCGGTGCCCTCGTCGAGGGTCTCCACGTAGGCCTTCAGGAAGCCCGGGAAGGTGATCGTCCGGCCGGACGCGGCGAACGTCACGTCCTCGCCGGTCGCGGCCGACCCGGCGATCCGGATGCTGACCGTGGTGCCGCGTGCGTCGGCCATCTGCGAGGCCACCGTGCGCTGCCAGATCAGCTCGTAGAGCCGGAAGTCGTCGCCGTCGACCTCGCGGGCGATCTCGCCCGGGGTGCGGAACGTCTCGCCCGCCGGCCGGATCGCCTCGTGGGCCTCCTGGGCGTTCTTGACCTTGCGGGTGTACTGCCGCGGCTGCGCCGGCACGTAGGCGTCGCCGTACAGCTCACGGGCCTGCGAACGGGCCGCCTGGATCGCCGACTCGGACAGCGTGGTCGAGTCGGTGCGCAGGTAGGTGATGTAGCCGTTCTCGTAGAGCCGCTGGGCGCTGCGCATCGTGCGGTCGGCGGAGAAGCGCAGCTTGCGGCCGGCCTCCTGCTGCAGCGTCGAGGTCATGAACGGCGGGTACGGCTTGCGCGTGTAGGGCTTGGACTCGACCGACTCGACGGCCAGGTCGCGGCCCTGCAACGCCTCGGCCAGCCGGCGGGCGGACGCCTCGTCGAGGGCGCGCGCCGCCTCCTTGCCCGTCGACTTGAGCTGCCCGTCCGGGCCGAAGTCGCGACCGGTGGCCACCCGGTTGCCGTCGACGGCGACCAGCCGGGCCGGGAACTGCCGGGGACTGGCCTGCGCGCCGGCGTCCATCTGCGCGGCGATGTCCCAGTACGACGCGGACACGAACGCCATCCGCTCGCGTTCGCGCTGCACGACGACCCGGGTCGCCACCGACTGCACGCGGCCCGCCGACAGCTTCGGCATGACCTTCTTCCACAGCACCGGGGAGACCTCGTAGCCGTAGAGGCGGTCCAGGATGCGGCGGGTCTCCTGGGCGTCGACCATGTCGTGGTCGAGGTCGCGCAGGTTCTCCATGGCCGCCCGGATGGCCGGCTCGGTGATCTCGTGGAAGACCATCCGGCGGACCGGGACGGTGGGCTTGAGCGTCTCCAGCAGGTGCCAGGCGATGGCCTCGCCCTCGCGGTCGTGGTCGGTGGCCAGGACGAGCTCGTCGACGGTCTTCAGCGCGTCCCTGAGCTCGGCGACCTTGGCCTTCTTCTCCGGGGTGACGATGTAGAGCGGCATGAACTGGTTGTCCACGTCCACCCCGAGCCGCGCCCAGGACTCGCCCTTGTACTTGGCCGGGACGTCGGCGGCGCCGCGCGGCAGGTCGCGGATGTGCCCCACCGACGCCTCGACCACGTAGTCCTTGCCGAGGTACTGCTGGATCTTCTTGGCCTTCGTGCCGGACTCGACGATCACCAGCTTGCGGGTGGGCCGTCCGGTCGCCGGCGTCGCGGGTGTGCCGGTGCGCCGGCTGCCACCCGCCGCGCGGCCGCCCGAGCTCTGCTTGGGCGTCGAACTCGTCGTTCCGGTTGCCACCTTGGTCCTACTCCATCGTCTGCGGACTTCTGTCGCTGCGCACCGGCCGTCTCCCGACTGGTCCCGCCGTCACCGTGTGCGTGCCCGGCTCCCCGAGTATGCGTTGCCGGTGCGGGGGCCCACCCCCGGCCTCACGTTCGCATACTCGTCGAACGTGTCACATCCGTCACACGGCACCCCCGGCGCGGGCTCCCGGGGATCTCCTGCGCCGCACGGCGTCGCGAGAGCGTAACCAGGGGGTCAAGAGGCGGTGCGTCCCCAATAGCGCGGCCAGTCGGTGCTGGTAATCCTTTCGGGGACCGGCCCGACCAGTTCGACCAGCCGGCGCACCCGGCGCGCCCCGCTGATCCGCAGCGCCGCGCCGCCCACCCGGGCCGGTGGGATGCCCGCCCGGGTCGCCGCCGCGATCAGTGCCTCGTGGGTCTGCGGAGCCTGCGGATCGAGGCCGAGCAGGTAGCCGCCGCGCTCGTCGGGACGGCCGGCGGCCAGTGCCCACAGCCGCAGCGTGGAGCCGTCCAACTGCCAGCCGGTCGGCACCGCCTTCACCGAGCCGTCGGTCCACGCCGCCGCCAGCGCGACCAGGTCGCAGCGGAAGGCCGTCCGCAGCGCGGTGGACCCGCTCTCGGTGCGCACGGCGGTCATCGCGACGCCGGTGGCGGCGGCCGCGGCGATCACCGCGCCGGCCCTCAGCGGGTCGGGCAGTTCGATGGACAGCCGGGCCTGGTCGCCCGCCCCGAAGCGGACGACCTGGCCCGGCCCGCAGAGCAGCCCGGCCAGATCGGCCGGTCCCGGCGGGCGCGCCTCGGCGGAGAACAGCGACAGCTGTGACACGACGCGCACAGTAGAACACACGTTCGACCTCGGCGCGAGGGCGCGCCGGGGCGGGTTCAGCCGCCGGTGACGGTCTCGATCTGCTGGCAGTTCGCCGCCTGCTCGGCCGCGGCGTCCAGCTCGGAGTTGGACTGCAGCTGGTCGGTCGGGTCCGGGACGTTGGCCAGGTCCTGCAGTGGTGCGATCGCCTCCGGCAGGGCGGTGGCCAGCGCCGCCGGGTCGGACGTGTCCACCGCGTCGAGCCGGGTCTTGGTGCTGTCGAAGGTGGTCTGGAAGGTGGTCAGCGCCTCGGTGAGGCCGGTGACCAGCTCGTCGCCCTGCTCGACCGGGGACGGGCCGGCGGCCCGCATGCCCTCGATGGCGCTGCCGGCCGCGGCGCTGGCCTCGCCCAGGTAGTCGCTCAGCCCCTGGACCAGCTCGTCCGGGCTGCCGGAGGTGTTCAGCTCCGGCTGCACCGAGGCGGTCTGGATGAACGGCAGCAGGGCGCCGCACACCGAGTCGACCCAGACGACCGGGTCGTCGGTGCCGGCGGCCGGCGGCGCGGCCGGGTCGGCTTGGCCGGCACCGGCCGGTGCGGCGGTGCCCTCCACCACCGTGCTGCATCCCGCGCCGAACAGCGCGGCCGCGACGAGCGGGACGAGCAGGACCGAACGAGTGGTGCGGGTCATCGAACCGACTCCGAACGACGGGGGTGGCGGACCGGGCCATTCTGACCGCGACCGTCGGGTAGGGACCCGTCGGGCCCGGGAATCCCCTCAACGGTGGCACCGGGCAGTCGAACGGTGGATGCCTCTACTCCGAACGCGGCAGAGGCCGCCCACCATTCGGGTGGACGGCCTCTGCTGTCGCTCGGAGCGCCGTCAGCCGACGGTGCTCTCCGCGGGGGTGTCGGCGATCATGGTCGAACGCCGCTTGGACACCACCACCGCGCCGACGATGATCGCGACCGCGACCAGCGCGATCGTCAGCCGGATCGGGGTGGAGGCCGAGTCGCCCACCGAGAAGAGCACCACGGCCGGGGCGATCAGCACCGAGACCAGGTTCATCACCTTGAGCAGCGGGTTGATCGACGGACCGGCGGTGTCCTTGAACGGGTCGCCGACGGTGTCGCCGATGACCGTGGCCTCGTGCGCGGGGGAACCCTTGCCGCCGTGGTTGCCGTCCTCGACGAGCTTCTTGGCGTTGTCCCAGGCGCCACCGGAGTTGGCCAGGAACACCGCCATCAGGGTGCCGCTGGCGATGGCGCCGGCCAGGTAGCCGGCCAGCGGGCCGACGCCGAGGCCGAAGCCCACCGCGATCGGGGACAGGATCGCCAGCAGGCCGGGGGTGGCCAGCTCGCGCAGCGAGTCCCGGGTGCAGATGTCGACCACCCGGCCGTACTCCGGTCGGACGGTGCCCTCCATGATCCCGGGGTTCTCCCGGAACTGCCGGCGGACCTCGAACACGATGGCTCCGGCGGCCCGGGTCACGGCGTTGATCGCCAGCCCGGAGAACATGAACACCACCGAGGCGCCGATGATCACACCGACCAGCGTGTTCGGGGCGAACACCTCGAACGCGAAGGCCGTGCCGACGTCGCCGGCCACCGCCCCGGCGTCGGCCAGGGCCTGGCTGATCGCGTCCCGGTAGGACCCGAACAGAGCCGTCGCGGCGAGCACCGCGGTGGCGATGGCGATGCCCTTGGTGATGGCCTTGGTGGTGTTGCCCACCGCGTCCAGCTCGGTGAGGATGTCGACCCCGGCGCCCTCGACGTCGCCGGACATCTCCGCGATGCCCTGCGCGTTGTCGGCGACCGGACCGAAGGTGTCCATCGCGACGATCACGCCGACCGTGGTCAGCAGGCCGGTGCCGGCCAGTGCCACCGCGAACAGCGCCACCGTGATCGACCCGGTGGCCAGGGTGAACGCCCCGAACACCGCGGCGCTGATGACCAGGGCGGTGTACACCGCGGACTCGAAGCCGATCGCGATGCCGGACAGGATCACGGTGGCGGCGCCGGTGAGCGAGGACCGCCCGACGTCCTGGACGGGCTTGTCCTCGGTGCCGGTGTAGTAGCCGGTCAGCCACAGGATGATCGCCGCCAGCACGATCCCGATCAGCACCGCGATGGTGGCGAGCACCTGCGGGTTGGAGCCGGCCATGGCCTCGACCACGCCGGTGTCGGTCGGGTTGGTCAGCCCCTCGAAGGTGTCGGGCAGGTACAGGAACGCCGCGACCGCGCTCAGCACGGCCGAGATCGCCGCCGAGATGTAGAAGCTGCGGTTGATCGTCTTGAGGCTGCCCTCGCCCTCGCGGGTGCGGGTGATGTAGACGCCGATCACCGCGGTCAGCACGCCGATGGCCGGCACGATCAGCGGGAACAGCAGGCCCTGCAGGCCGAACGCGGCGGTGCCCAGGATCAGTGCGGCCACCAGCGTCACGGCGTAGGACTCGAACAGGTCGGCGGCCATGCCGGCGCAGTCGCCCACGTTGTCGCCCACGTTGTCGGCGATGGTGGCCGCGTTGCGCGGGTCGTCCTCCGGGATGCCCTGCTCGACCTTGCCGACCAGGTCGGCGCCGACGTCGGCGGCCTTGGTGAAGATGCCGCCGCCGACCCGCATGAACATGGCCAGCAGGGCGGCGCCGAAGCCGAAGCCCTCCAGCACCTTGGGGGCCTGGCCGGCGTAGGCCATCACCACGACGGCCGCGCCGAGCAGGCCCAGGCCGACGGTGAACATGCCGACCACGCCGCCGGTGCGGAAGGCGATCCGGGTCGCCTTCTCCCGGCCGCCCTCCTCCCGGGAGGCGGAGGCGACGCGGATGTTCGCCGCCGTCGCGAGCCGCATTCCGAGCCCGCCGATTGTGGCGGAGAACACAGCCCCGACGACGAAGAAGAAGCTCCGTCCGACCCGCTCCCAGATGTCCTCCGCGGGGAGCGCGAGGAGCAGGAGCGTCACGATGACGACGAAGACGAGAAGTGTGCGGAACTGGCGGTTGAGGTACGCCGTGGCGCCTTCCTGGACCGCTCGGCCGATTTCCTGCATCTTCGGGGTGCCCGCATCGGCGGCGAGCACCTCCCGACGCAGGACGAAGCCGATGGCCAGGGCGGCGAGGGCGACCACCGCGACCACACCCACAATGATGTAGTCGTTCGCACCGAGCGTGATGCCCTGTGCGTCGGCGGACACGATCATCCGTCCTCCTGGTTCAGTGAATACCGGGCCAGGGAACGCGGACGGCACCCCTGGCGTCTCGAGAAGTCCTGTTGCCGCAGGTCGACGCGGTACAGGCGGGTGCAGTGTAAGAGCACCCCCCGGACCACCCGCCAGTGGAGGTGGGCCGGCGGTT
>DASQMQ010000167.1:0-8769 GCA_035645455.1 Pseudonocardia sp. | reverse complement strand
GGCCCTGCGCCGCCGGATGGGCGCGGTGAGCCGGGAGATCGTCGCCGAGCACGCCTTCGACGCCACCCTCACCACCTTCGAAGGCATCTACCAGCGCCTGCTCGGCCGCGAGCTGGTCGTCGACCGGGCCGCCTGACCGCCACTCCCGAACGTCGGGAAAGCCACCTCCAGGACCGGATGTCAAGGCGCGGCCAGGCACACTTTGACCTTGACGACGGCGTCCGTCCAGCGGGCGCTACGTTGGCCGGCAGGTGCCATACCTGCTTCCGCGGGCGGCTCGTGGGAGCGGATCCCCGGCCTGTCGTTAGGTTGCCCCGGTGACCGCGCCCGCATCGCCTCGTCAAGCCACTGGCAGTGCTCCGGTCGAGGTCGTTCCCGTCGAGCAGTACGTCGCCGGACTGGCCCGTAAACGGATGGCGGCCGGCGTGCTGGTTCGTGACCCGTCCGATCGGGTGCTGCTGGTCGAGCCGTCCTACAAGCCGAACTGGGAGCTTCCGGGTGGGGCGGTCGAGGCCGACGAGTCGCCGTGGCACGCCGCAGGCCGTGAGCTGGCTGAGGAGTTGGGCTGGGATCGGCCGTTGGGGCGGCTGTTGGTGGTCGACTACGTCCGGCCCCAGGACAAGAGGCCGGAGGGCGTGATGTTCGTCTTCGACGGCGGAGTGCTCGGAGAGGCCGACCTGGCCGGTTCGGTGCTCGCCGAGGGCGAGATCCTCTCGGCCGCGTTCCACGGCGTGGACGAGGCGCGGGCGAAGGTGAAGCCGCTGCTGGCCGACCGGATCGAGGTGGCGGTGGACGCCGCGCGCCAGGGCGTGACTGCCCTGTGCGAGCACGGCGTCCGGGTCGCCTGACTCAGGTCGTCCCCGTGGCGACCTGCGGTCAGCGGGCGGCGGCGACGCGTTCCAGGAGGGCCAGCAGGACGCGGGCCGAGGACTCCCAGCTGTAGTGCGCCGCCCGCGAAAGGCCGGCAGCGGACCGCCGCGCCCACTCGTCCGGGTCGTCCAGCTCGCGCACGGCGCGGACGAACCCGGCCACGTCGTCGGCGTCGACGTAGGCCGCGGCGGCGCCGCCGACCTCGCGGAACACCGGGATGTCGCTGACCACCACCGGCGTGCCCAGCCCCATGGCCTCGACCAGCGGGATCCCGAACCCCTCGTCGCGGGACGCGGTGACCAGCGCGGTCGCCCGGCGCAGCAGGTCGTGGTAGGCCTCGTCGGTCACGCCGTCGTGGAACACCAGCCGCCCGCCGCCGGCCAGCGCGGTCAGCCGGGCCCGCTCGGCGTCCGGCACCCGGCTCATCAGGTGCAGCTCGTGGTCGGGCAGCGAGCCCATCGCGGCGGCCAGGGTGCCCACGTTCTTGTACGGCATGAACGACCCCATGTAGACCAGCGCCCCCGTGCGCTCGCCGCGCGGCCGGTCGGGCAGCGGGTCCGGGGCGTTCGGGACCACCGTCACCGGCCGTCGGGTCAGCCGGTGCTCGGCGATCAGCGCGGCGGTCGTCGCCGACACCGTCACCACGGCGTCGGCCCGGTTCAGCAGCGTCCGCTGCGGCCACCAGGCCAGGTGGAACAGCCGCCACAGCAGCCGGATCGGCGCCGCGAACTCCGGCGGCGGGGTGCGGTTGCGGTAGTAGATGAGGTCGTGCAGCGTCAGGACCAGCGGGTACCGCCGCCCCCAGCTGCCCATCGTCTGCATCGGGGAGAACACCACGTCCGGCCGCGCGGCGTTCACCTGCCGGGCCACCAGCGGCTCCCGCGCGCTGGTCGGCGCGCTCACCGGGTGGGTGGGCAGATCGGGCAGGTGCGCGAGCTGGCCCGGGTCGCTCACCAGCAGCACCAGGTCGTGCCGGTCGCCGACCAGTCCGGCCAGCGCGGCCACCAGGCCCACGGTGTAGCGGCTGATGCCGTCGTGGCGGTCGACCCGGACGTAGCGGCAGTCCAGCGCGATCTTCACAGGACGGCCTTCACAGCCGCTCGACGAACCCCGTGATCGCCGCCGCGACCTCGGCCGGGGCCTCGTAGTGCGCCAGGTGCCCGGTTCCGGCCACCACCACCAGCCGCGCGTCCGGGAAGCGGGGCAGCAGCGACTCCTGCGCGGCCAGCGGGGCGATGTCGTCGCGCTCCGCGGCCACCAGCAGCGTCGGCACCGCCACGTCCGCGGCGAACTCGGCGACGTCGTGGGAGACCGAGGCGTGGAAGGACTCCAGCAGGCTGCGCCGCCCGGCGAAGCCGCCGAAGTACCGGTCGTGCTCGGCGTGGATCCACCGGCGCAGCCCGCGATCGGGGGTGGTCACCATCGCGGTGCTGGCGATCCGGGTGACCACCCGGTTGCGCAGCAGCCACGTCCCGGCCCGCTCGGGCAGCGCCGCCGCGACCCGGTGGTGCAGCACGGTCAGCCGGGTCAGCGCCCGGTGCCGGCCGGCCAGCGCGGACGTGGCGATCGGGTTGACCAGCACCAGCGCCCGCGGCCGGGCCCCCGCCGCGACCGCGGCCGCGGCCACGATCGAGCCGAACGAGTGCCCGGCCAGCACCGCGTCCCCGGTCGGGTCGACCGCGGCCAGCAGGTCGCGGGTCCAGCGCGCGTAGCCGTGGACGTCGTGCGGATCGGTCATGGGCGGGGACCCGCCGAAGCCCGGCAGGTCGGGCACCAGGACGGTGCAGCCCGCGAGATGGGCCATGATCGGCTCCAGGCCGTGGTGGTCGCCGCGCAGGCCGTGCAGGAAGACGATCCGGCGGGCCGCGTCGGGCGGGCCGTAGGTGCGCACCGTGGTGTCGGAACCACGCAGCGCCAGCGCCGCGACCCGCACCGGCACGCGCGCGATCCGCTCCGCGTACGGGCTGGGGAGGGCCGTCGTCGACATCGCCGGGAGTCTAGGCGGGCCCGGCCCGCGCCCGCGGGCCCACGTCGCGGAGTCCGGGTGCTCCGCGCGATGCCGCGGCCCCTGCGCGGAGCACGCGGGCCCCCTGCGCGGAGGCCACCGGCGCGCTCGGGTGGGGCGAGCAGCGGCTTCCCGCCGCACCGGGCCCGGGTGTCGGGAACTGTCGGGGCGCGGGGCTAACCTGCTTCCCGGACCAGGTCCCCGGCGCGTCCTGCCGAGCGCGGGTGCGGCCCCGGTCCCGCAGTCGATCGTGCGCAGCCCCCGGGCCGCGCCAGGAGGGAGAAGTCCACCCCGATGGCCAGCCCCAGCGGAGCCTCCGACCGCAGCTTCGTCCACCTGCACACCCACACCGAGTTCTCCATGCTCGACGGGGCCGCCCGGCTGGACGACCTGTTCCGGGAGGCCGCGCGGATGGGGATGCCGGCGCTGGCGATGACCGACCACGGCAACGTCTTCGGCGCCTACGAGTTCTGGCGCAAGGCCAACGCCGCCGGGGTCAAGCCGATCATCGGCATGGAGGGCTACCTCTCGCCGGGCTCCCGGCACGAGCGCAAGCGCGCCACCCTCGGCCGGAAGAACGGGGGGAGCCAGCAGGTCAGCGACGACAACCCGGGTGAGATGTACACCCACATGACGCTGCTGGCCGAGAACAACGAGGGGATGCACAACCTGTTCCGGCTCTCCTCGCTGGCCTCGCTGGAGGGCTACTACTACAAGCCCCGGATGGACCGCGAGCTGCTGGAGACCTACGGCAAGGGGATCATCGCCACCACCGGCTGCCCGTCCGGGGAGGTCCAGCGGCTGCTCCAGCAGGACCGCTACGACGACGCCTGCCAGGCCGCCAGCGACTACCGCGACATCTTCGGCAAGGACAACTTCTTCTGCGAGCTGATGGACCACGGCATCGGCATCGAGAAGCAGGTCCAGGAGGACCTGTTCCGGCTGAAGAAGGAACTCGACCTCCCCGGCCTGGCCACCAACGACCTGCACTACACCTACGCCGAGGACGCCCGGCCGCACGAGGTGCTGCTCTGCGTGCAGACCGGCAAGACCCTGGCCGACCCCAACCGGTTCAAGTTCGACGCCCAGGACTTCTACCTCAAGTCCGCCGCCGAGATGCGCGGCCAGTGGGACGACCAGTTCCCGGAGGCCTGCGACAACACCCTGCTGGTCGCCGAGCGGGTGGACGTCAGCTTCACCGAGGGCCAGGACCTGATGCCCCGCGCACCCGTCCCGGAGGGCGAGAGCGAGGAGAGCTGGCTGGTCAAGGAAGTCGAGCGGGGGATGCACGACCGTTTCCCGAACGGCATCACCGACCAGTACCGCAAGCAGGTCGACTACGAGGTCGGCGTCATCATCCAGATGGGCTTCCCCGGCTACTTCCTGGTCACCGCGGACCTCATCCAGCACGCCAAGTCGGTCGGCATCCGGTGCGGGCCCGGTCGCGGGTCGGCGGCCGGTTCGCTGGTGGCCTACGCGCTGGGCATCACCGACCTCGACCCGATCCGGCACAAGCTGCTGTTCGAGCGGTTCCTCAACCCGGAGCGCATCTCGATGCCCGACATCGACATGGACTTCGACGAGCGCCGGCGCGGCGAGATGATCCGCTACACCACCGAGAAGTACGGCGAGGACCGCATCGCCCAGATCATCACCTACTCCACGATCAAGGCCAAGGCCGCGATCAAGGACTCGGCGCGGGTGCTGTTCGGCCAGCCCGGCTACGCGGTGGCCGACCGGATCTCCAAGGCGATGCCACCGGCGATCATGGGCAAGGACATCCCGCTGTCCGGGGTGTTCGACCCGGCCCACAAGCGCTACTCCGAGGCCGCCGAGGTGCGCGCCCTCTACGAGGTCGACCCGCAGGTCAAGGAGATCATCGACACCGCCCGCGGGCTGGAGGGCCTCAAGCGGCAGTGGGGCGTGCACGCGGCCGGCGTGATCATGTCGTCCAAGCCGCTGATCGACGTCATCCCGATCCAGCGCCGGGAGGCCGACGGCGCCATCATCACGCAGTTCGACATGGGCGCCTGCGAGACGCTCGGGCTGCTGAAGATGGACTTCCTGGGCCTGCGCAACCTGACGATCATCGACGACGCGCTGGAGAACATCGAGCTCAACGGCAAGCCGCCGCTGGACATCGACAACCTGGAGCTCGACGACGTCCGCACCTACGAGCTGCTCGCCCGCGGCGACACCCTCGGGGTGTTCCAGCTCGACGGCGGCCCGATGCGCGACCTGCTGCGCCGGATGGCGCCCACCGAGTTCGAGCACATCTCCGCGGTGAGTGCGCTGTACCGGCCCGGCCCGATGGGTGCCAACGCGCACAACGACTACGCCGACCGCAAGAACGGCCGCCAGGAGATCAAGGCGATCCACCCGGAGCTGGAGGAGCCGCTCAAGGAGGTGCTCGGCGAGACCTACGGCCTGATCGTGTACCAGGAGCAGGTCATGGCGATCGCGCAGAAGGTGGCCGGGTACTCCCTCGGCAAGGCCGACCTGTTGCGCCGGGCGATGGGCAAGAAGAAGAAGGAGATCCTGGACAAGGAGTACGCCGGCTTCGCCCAGGGCATGAAGGACAACGGCTACTCGGCGGATGCGGTCAAGACGCTGTGGGACATCCTGCTGCCGTTCTCCGACTACGCGTTCAACCGCGCGCACACCGCGGCGTACGGCCTGGTCTCCTACTGGACCGCGTACCTCAAGGCCAACTACCCGGCCGAGTACATGTCCGGCGTGCTCACCTCGGTGCGCGACGACAAGGACAAGGCCGCCATCTACCTGGCCGAGTGTCGCCGGATGGGCATCAAGGTGCTGGCGCCGGACGTCAACGAGTCGGTGCGCAACTTCGCCCCGGTCGGCACCGACATCCGGTTCGGCCTGGGCGGCATCCGCAACGTCGGGGTGAACGTCGTGGACGCGATCGTGGCCGCCCGCAAGGAGAAGGGCGCGTTCACCGATTTCAGCGACTTCCTGCGCAAGGTCGACGCGGTGGTCTGCAACAAGAAGGTCATCGAGTCGCTGATCAAGGCCGGGGCCTTCGACTCGCTCGGCCACCCCCGCAAGGGACTGCTGCTGGTGCACGCCGACGCCATCGACGCGGTGATGAGCACCAAGAAGGCCGCCTCGATGGGCCAGTTCGACCTGTTCGGCACCATGGACGGCACCGGCGACTCCGAGCTCGACGACGTGTTCGACGTGAAGGTCCCGGCCGACGAGTGGGACCCGAAGCACCAGCTCGCCGTGGAGCGGGAGATGCTCGGCCTCTACGTCTCCGGCCACCCGCTGCACGGGGTGGAGCAGGTGCTCTCGGCCAAGTCGGACATGGCGATCTCGACCATCCTGGAGGGCACCGTCCCGGACGGCCACCAGGTGACCATCGGCGGCATCCTGGCCAACGTGAACCGCCGGGTGAACAAGAACGGCGAGCCCTGGGCGTCGGCCCAGCTGGAGGACCTGGCCGGCGGCATCGAGGTGCTGTTCTTCCCGCGCTGCTACCAGGTGGTCGGGGTGGACGTGGCCGAGGACGCGATCGTCCTGGTCAAGGCCCGGGTGAACCGCCGCGACGACCGGGTGTCGCTGATCGTCAACGACCTCGCCGTGCCCGACCTGGCCAGCGCGGCGGGCGGGGCCGGGACGCCGGTCAAGGTCAGCATGCGCACCGAGCTGGTCACCCCGCAGCGGGTGTCCAGGCTCAAGGAGGTGCTGACCAACCACCCGGGCACCTCCGAGGTGCACCTGGTCCTGGTCAACGGCAGCCGGACGACGATGCTCAAGCTGGACGACAAGCTCAAGGTCACCCACTCCTCGGCGCTGATGGGTGACCTGAAGGCGCTGCTCGGTCCGGGGTGCCTGGGCTGACCACCGCCGTCGGCGGTGTGCGGCCCGGACCGACGGGCCGCGGTCGGGGACGGCACCTCCCGGTGCCGTCCCCGACCCGGCGGGTCAGCGGGCCAGTCGAATCGTCGCCGAGTCCACGCCGGCGCCGATGTTCGCGCCGAAGTCGAACTCGCCGGCCTTCGCGCCGCGGATGAAGGCCGTCCACTCCTCCCGGGTGAAGAGCAGCTCGCGCTGCGCCGGGTTCTTCGGGTCCCGCACCGCGATCATGCCGTCCGGCCGCTGCGCCACCTCCACGCAGGATCGCGAACCGCTGAAGCTGCTGTGCCGAAACCCCTGCTCCGCCTGGCCTGTCATCTGAGTTCCTGCCACTCCTGTCCGGTTCCATCGGGCTGGTGCCACCGTAGTCCAGGCAAGATCATCGTCCGGGCCGGCCACGGCGCGTGTCGTGTGCGGTCCCCGCGGCGGAGCGAGCGCGCATCGCCACCGGGGTGGGGTAATCGGTGGTCATGATCCCGTGGAGCTGGCGGCGCCGACGAGCGCGCTCCACTCGCGCTGGGCCGGTTCCTGCCAGTCGGCGTGCTGGCGCTCGAAGACCGCCGCGGCCCGGGCCCCGGCCCAGCGCTCGGGGAGCAGTTCGGCGGGCAGCTTCGGGTCGAGGAAGGGGAACCGGCGCCAGGCGTGCACCAGGTGGATCTGGGCGGCCAGGATCTCCGCCCCGGGCGCCGGGGCGGCCACCGCGAAGGCATCCAGGAAGCCCTCGTAGGCCGCCTCGACCCCGGCCAGGTCCCAGGCCTGGGCGACCAGTGCGCGCTCGGAGCCGATGGCGCCGAACGGCCCGACGAACGAGCTGCTGACCGCGGTCAGGTCCAGGTCGGCGAGCACCCGCGCCACCTCGTCCTGCTTGGCCGGGCCCGGGCTGAGCCACACCCCCGGTGCGGGTGATCCCAGCCCGGCCCAGGCCAGCCGGGTGCGCAGCCGGTGGCGCACCTGGCGGCGCACCTCCGGCACGCTGACCAGCAACACCAGCCAGTCGCCCGCCCACGGCCGGGCCGGCGCGCCGAAGCCGTAGATCCGCCCGGCCCCGTCGGACAGCAGGCCGCGGCCCTGCGCCGACAACGACCAGCGGACCCGCCGGCCGGCCCGGTCGGACTCCAGCAGGCCCTCGGCCGCGGTGCGGGCCAGGGCCTGGCGCGCGGACTTCTGCTCGACGCCGAGCCGGCCGAGCACGTCGATGAGCACCTGGGTCCAGACCGGCTCGTCGCGCGGCAGCACGAACTCCCCGAGCACCGTCAGCAGCAGCGAGCGCGCGCTCGTCGCGCCCAGTTCACGGCGGCGGGAGAGCGCGGGATGATCGGGTCCGGGGGCGGGCTCCGCCGCGGATGTGACCGTTGACATGACGCGGATCAGGGTAGCCGGGCCGCCGGCCGCCGGCTGCGCCGATGGCACCGACCGCCGTCGTCGACCCGGCGATATCCGTCGCGGTCCGGCGACCGGCGGGGTTAGCGTCCCCGGCGTGAGTGCTCCCGCCCTGGCCTCGACCCTGCCGCACCGTCCCCTGCGCCCCGACGACGCCCACCGGTGGGCCGCCCTGCTCGCCGCCGTGGAGGCCGCCGACCGGCGCGGTGAGCACTACGACGCCGCCGACTGCGCCGAGGAGCTCGCCGAACCCGACGTCGACTTCGCCCGCGACAGCGTCCTGGTGTTCGACGGCGACGACCCGGTGGCCTACCAGGTGCTGCGCCGGACCGGACCGGCCGGTGCGCGGGTGCTGCACACCGACACCGCCGTGCACCCCGACCACCGCGGCCGCGGCATCGGGACGGCGCTGCTCGACCTGGCCCGGCGCCGGGCCGCCGAGCTCGGCGCGGACCTGCACGTGCGGGTCCCCGAGTCGGTGCCGGCCGCGGTGGCGCTGGTCGAGGACGCCGGGCTGGTCCCGGTGCGGTGGTGGTCGGAGCTGTCCCGGGAGCTGGCGGAGCCGGTCGTGCCGGTCGCGCTGCCGTCCGGGTCGGCGCTGCACCGGCTCGGCCCGGACTACGACGCGGCCCGCTGGG
>DASQMQ010000166.1:0-4814 GCA_035645455.1 Pseudonocardia sp. | reverse complement strand
CGTCGCGGACCCGTTCGGTCCGCCGGGCAGCCGGATGTACCGCACCGGCGACGTGGTGCGCTGGACCGCGCAGGGCGTGCTGGAGTACCGCGGCCGCAGCGACGACCAGGTCAAGATCCGCGGCTTCCGGATCGAGCCCGGGGAGATCGAGGCCGCGCTGGTCCGGCACCCCGACGTGGCCGAGGCCGTGGTCGTGGTCAGGGCGGACGCCCGCGGTCACCAGCGGCTGGAGGCCCACATCGTCGCCCGCGGCACGGGCGCCCCGACCGGGGCGGACCTGCGGTCCTGGCTGAAGCGCAGCCTGCCCGAGCACATGGTGCCCGCAGCCTTCGCCGTGCTCGACGAGCTGCCGCTGACCCGGCACGGGAAGGTCGACCGGCGCACGCTGCGCGCCCTGGACGCCCTCCCGGTCCCCGGTGCCTCCTACGTGCCGCCCACGAGCCCGGTGGAGATCGCCCTGGCCGAGGTCTGGAAGGGCGTCCTCGGGGTCGAGCGGGTGGGGGTCGAGGACAACTTCTTCGACCTCGGTGGCGACTCGATCCTGAGCATCCAGATCGCCTCCCGGGCCCGCCAGGCCGGGCTGGCGCTCAGCACGAAGGACGTGTTCCGGCACCAGACGATCGCCGCGCTCGCGCCCGCCGTCACCGCGGCCGCACCGCGGTCCGCGGACCGGGAACCGGTCGTCGGACCGGTGCGGCTCACGCCGATCCAGCACTGGTTCTTCCGGCACCACTCGGGCGCCTTGCACCACTTCAACCAGTCGACCCTGGTGGAGCTGACCGAGGACCTCGACGAGCCCGCCCTGGCCGCGGCACTGGAGGCGCTGCTGGCGCACCACGACGCGCTGCGGATGCGGTTCGAGGAGGTCGACGGCGCGTGGCGGCAGTACTGCGCGCCGGTGGAACCGGTGGAGGTGCTGCAGCGGTGCGACCTGTCCGAGCTGGCCGCCGAGCGGCAGCCCGCTGCGATGGAGGAGGTCGCCGACGCCGTGCACGCGAGCTTCGACCTGGGCCGGGGCCCTCTGGTGAAGGCGGTGCTGTTCGTGCTCGGCGGGGGCCGCAGCTCGCTGTTCCTGGCGGCGCACCACCTGGTGGTCGACGGGGTGTCGTGGCGGATCCTGCTCGATGACCTCGAGACGGCCTACCGGCAGCGCCTCGACGGCCACGACGTCGATCTCGGGGCCAAGACCACCTCGTTCCGCGACTGGGCCCAGCGGCTCGAGGAGCACGTGTCCGCCGGCGGGTTCGACCACGAGCTCGAGCATTGGGCGGCCGCGGCCGAGGTCCTCGCCCTGCCGGTGGACCGGGCGGAACCCGGCGCCAGTTGGCCCGCCGAGACCGTGGTGGTGGAGCTCGACGCCGAGGACACCGCAGCGCTGCTGCGCGGAGCACCCGCGGTGTACCGCACCCGCATCAACGACGTGCTGCTGGCGGCGCTGGCCTGGGCGCTGGCCCGGTGGGCTGGCCGCGACCGGGTGGCCATCGACCTGGAGGGCCACGGGCGCGAGGACGTGCTCGACGGGGTGGACCTCTCCCGGACCGTCGGTTGGTTCACCACCGTCTACCCGGTCGCGCTGGACGTGGTGGGCAGCGTGGTGGGCGGCGACGAGCCGAGCTGGCGGGCGCTGGTGAAGTCCGTGCGACGGCAACTGCGGGCCGTGCCGGGCAACGGATTCGGGTTCGGGGCGCTGCGGCACCTCGGTTCCCCGGCGGCCCGCGATCTGCTGTCCGCCGCGTCGGCGGCCCAGCCGGTGCTGTTCAACTACCTCGGCCAGTGGGACGCGCAGGCGCAGCACGACGGGGGCGGCCTGTACCGCGCCCTGCGCGGTTCCCTCGGTGCCGACGAGGACCCGACCGCCCGGAGCGCGCATCTGCTGGAGGTGTCGGGCGGCACCCAGGGCGGCCGGTTGCGGTTCTCCTGGTCCTACCACCCCGATCGGCACGACCGGTCCACCGTGGCAGCGGTGGCGGACCGCTTCGCCGATGCGCTGCGGCGGATCGCCCGGGACTGCCGGGAGGCGGGGTGACCACGTCGCTGTCGCGCAACCGCGAGTACCGGCTGTTGTGGGTGAGCCAGGCGCTGTCGGAGTTCGGTGTCAACGCCTCGTTCATCGCGTTCCCGTTGCTGGTGCTCGCGGTGACCGGTTCGGCGGCGGCCTCCGGCGTGGTGCTGGGCACGATCGCCGCGGCGCAGCTGGTGGCCGGCCTCCCGGCCGGGGCGGTGGCAGACCGGTGGAACCGCAAGACCGTCATGCTGGTGTGCGAGGCGGTGCAGGCGGTCGCGGCGGCCAGCCTCGTCGGTGCGTTGTGGTGGGGCGTGGCAGGTGTCGCGCACATGGTGGCGGTGGCCGCGGTGATGGGCGTGTGCACCGCGCTGTTCCAGCCCGCGGAGGAGGCGTCGCTGCCCAACGTGGTGCCGACCGAGCAGCTGGCCACGGCGGTGTCGATGAACGCGGCCCGCGGCTACCTCGGCCAGTTGTCGGGCACGGCGGCCGGGGGCTTCCTGTTCGCCGTGGGCAGGGCCGTCCCGTTCGTCGTGGACGTGCTCACCCACGCCGCGGCGTTCGTCGCGCTGCTGTTCCTCCGGCTGCCGCACCGCGAGGTCGTCCGCCGACCGGTCACCCGCCTCGGCCCGGAGATGGCAGCGGGCCTGCGCTGGGTGTGGGGGCAACGGCACGTGCGGATCACCGCGGCGTGCGCGATCATGCTGAACCTGTTCTTCAGCGCCTTCTACATCGTCGTCATCGTGCTGGCCCAGGCCAGGGGTGTGCCCGCCGGGGAGATCGGCGTGATGGCGGCGATGCTGGGGGTCGGCGGCATCGTCGGCGCCGTGATCGCCCCGCGGCTGCGGCGCCTCATGAGCCCGTACCTGTCGATCGTCAGCGTGTTCTGGGTGCTGACGGTGCTGACCCCGGTGGCGGTCGTCGTAGACGGCGGCTACCTCATGGGGCTGTTGTTCGCGGCGATGGCGGTGTTGCCGCCCACGGCCAACACCACGATCATCACCGCGCAGCTGCTCCTCACGCCCGACGAGATGCGCGGCCGGCTCAGCGCGGTGATGGGAGTGATCACCGGGGTCGCCGCCGCTGCGGGCCCCGCGCTGGGCGGCGTGCTGGTGGAGGTGGTCGCCGGCGACCACGCGGTCCTGCTGTGTGCAGGTGGCATGGCGGTGGCGTCGGTGCTGGTCACCGCGAGCCCCGCCCTGCGGAGATTTCCCCGGTACGAGACCGAGGACCCCACAGGTGTTCCGATGAGAGGAGTTCACGATGGATGACAACGCCCGGTACCAGGTGCTGCGCAACGACGAGGAGCAGTACTCGCTGTGGCCGGCGGCCCACGAGGTGCCGCAGGGCTGGCACCCGGTCGCCAAGGAGGGGACCAAGGACGAGTGCTCGGCCTACGTCGACGAGGTGTGGACGGACATGCGGCCGGCCAGCCTCCGCAGGTGGATGGACGGCGACGCGACCTCGTGACCGCGCAGATCGGGTTCCCGGCGGATCGGGCGCCCTCGCCGTGGACCAGGGTCGTGCGCCCTCGCCCGGCCGCCCGGCTCCGCCTGATCTGCCTGCCGTGGGCGGGCGGCGGTGCGAGCGGCTACCGCGACTGGCCCTCGCACCTGCCCGACGACGTGGAGGTCGTCGCGGTCCAGCTCCCCGGCCGGGAGGCCCGCTTCGCCGAGCCCCCGGTGAGCTCGATGGAGCCGCTGGTGGCCCGGCTGGCCGCGGGCATCCTCGGTCAGCTCGATCGGCCCTTCGCCCTGTTCGGGCACAGCATGGGAGCCCTGATCGCGTTCGAGCTGGCCCGCCGCCTGCGGTCGATGGGCCGGGAGCCGGCGCGCCTGCTCGTCGCCGGGTCGCGGGCACCGCACCTGCCCAGCAGGCGGGCCCGCGACCGCCACACGCTGCCGGACCAGGAGTTCGTCTCGACGGTGCGGGAGCTGGGCGGGATGCCGCCCGAGGTGCTGGGCAGCCCGGATCTGCTCGATCTGGTCCTGCCGGCGCTGCGTGCCGACTTCGCGCTGGTGGAGACCCACACCCATGGCGCGGGGCCGGTGCTGCACTGCCCGATCTCCGCGTTCGGCGGCGTCGAGGACGACGACGTGGGCCGCGACGACCTGGCGGCGTGGTCCCGGCACACGACAGGACCGTTCCGGAGCCACCTGCTGCCCGGTGGCCACTTCTTCGTCCACTCGTCGCGGGAGAGTCTCCTGCGGATCGTCGCGACCGAGGTCGACGGTGGGGGCGGCGAGCGGAGCATCTGCACCGCGAAGGTGTCCGCCACCGGCGTGCGGCCGCGCCGGTAACCCACCACCGCGACGGATCCGCCGGGGACGAGCTGTGGTGCACCCGCGCTTGAACCAGGGTCGTGGCTCGTAGTGGGCAGCAGCGGACCTCCGGGTGAGCACGGGAGGGTCGGTGAGGAGGTGTCGTGGTGGTGACGGTGTCGCGGGGGCGGCGGCGTTGCGGGATCAGCACGGTTGGACCGGCGGGGTCGCCCGCCGTCGACGTGGAGGAGTTGTGGACCGGTGGCTCGCCGAGCGGAGGGCCGTCCGCGCCGTCGCGGGTCGGCGGGCGCCCGGTCAGCCCAGGGTGATCCGGTCGGTCGCCGGCGGCGCCACCGGCCGGTTCGCCTCCAGGTACGCGCTCGTGCTCATCCCGCGCCGGAGGCGAGCAGGCGCCCACCGCGGTCCTGGGCCGCTGCTACCGTCGGCCCCGTGTCCCGGGGCGACCCTGGCGTCTTCGCCGCGCAGCTCCGCAGGCTCCGGGAGGCGGCGGCGCTCACGCAGGAGGAGCTGGCCGCCCGTGCCGGGCTCAC
>DASQMQ010000165.1:0-2159 GCA_035645455.1 Pseudonocardia sp. | reverse complement strand
GTGCACCCGTCCGTCGCCCAGGTCGTCCGCGCAGCCGGCCAGCACCCGCAGCTGGGCCGCCGTCACCCGGCCGCCGGGCAGCCGCACCCGGGCCAGCGCGCCGTCCGCGGCGTCGTGCGGGGTGAACACCCCCGGGCAGGCGTCGGCACGGGCACGAGCGGGCACCGGCACACCATAGACACGGATTTCCGCCGCCCGCGCGTCCGCGAGCCGCCGATCACAGCTCTTGACGTGCGGCACCGCGCGCACGGACAGTGGGCCGACAACTGCATATCGGCGAGCGGGGCCAGGAAGCCGGTGCGAGTCCGGCGCGGTCCCGCCACTGTCACCGGGGAGCGGACCCCGTCGACGGCCACGGGCAGCCGCCCGGAAGGCCGGGGCGAGCGTCGATCCGGGAGCCAGGACACTGCCCCGCCCGCCGCCGACCCACACCCGGGACGAGGATCCCGAGGAAGGTGCTCCCATGGAACCGGGCGTCCCGCCGGTCCTGCTGCTGTCCACGTCCGACACCGATCTGCTGTCGGCGCGCGCGTCCGGCGCGAACTACCGGCTGGCCAACCCCGCCCGGCTGCCGGCCGACAACCTCCCCGCCCTGCTCGCCGGCGCCTCGGTCGTCGTCGTGCGCATCCTCGGCGGCCGCCGGCTCTGGGAGGACGGTCTCGACACCGTCCGCGCGTCCGGGCTGCCGGTGGTGGCGCTGGGCGGCGAGCAGGCCCCGGACGCCGAGATGATGGAGGCCTCCACGGTGCCCGGCGGGGTGGCCACCGAGGCGCACACCTACCTGGCGCAGGGCGGTCCGGCCAACCTGGCCGCGCTGCACGCCTTCCTGTCCGACACGCTGCTGTTCACCGGCCAGGGCTTCGACCCGCCCGTCGAGCTGCCGGCCTGGGGCGTCCTCGACCGCGAGGCCCGGGAGACCGACGGCCCCACGGTCGCCGTCCTCTACTACCGCGCCCAGCAGCTCGCCGGGAACACCGGCTACGTCGAGGCGCTGTGCACCGCGCTGGAGGACGCCGGCGCCCGGCCGCTGCCGGTGTACTGCGCGTCCCTGCGCCAGGCCGAGCCGGCGCTGCTGGACACCCTGCGCGCCGCCGACGCCATGGTCGTCACGGTGCTGGCCGCCGGCGGCACCAAGCCGGCGAGCGCCGGCGCCGGCGGCGACGACGAGGCCTGGGACGTCACCGAGCTGGCCGCGCTGGACGTGCCGATCCTGCAGGGCCTGTGCCTGACCAGCAGCCGCGCCACCTGGGCGGAGTCCGACGACGGGATGTCCCCGCTCGACGTGGCGACCCAGGTCGCGGTGCCCGAGTTCGACGGGCGGCTGATCACGGTGCCGTTCTCGTTCAAGGAGATCGACGCCGACGGCCTGTCGACCTACGTCCCCGACCCCGAGCGGGCCGCCCGGGTCGCCGGCATCGCCGTGCGGCACGCCCGGCTGCGCCACATCCCGAACGCCGACAAGCGGATCGTGCTGATGCTCAGCGCGTACCCGACCAAGCACGCCCGGATCGGCAACGCGGTCGGCCTGGACACCCCGGCCAGCGCGGTCGCCCTGATCCGGGCGATGACCGCGGCCGGCTACGACGTGGGCGAGTTCCCCGGCGTCGAGGCGGGCGACGGCGACGCGCTGATCCACGCGCTGATCGCGGCCGGCGGCCAGGACGCCGACTGGCTCTCCGAGGAGCAGCTGCAGGGCAACCCGATCCGGATCTCCGCGGCCCGCTACCGGGCCTGGTTCGCCGGTCTGCCCGACGACCTGCGCGCGGGCGTCGAGCGGCACTGGGGCCCGGCCCCGGGCGAGCTGTTCGTCGACCGCAGCGCCGACCGCGAGGGCGAGATCGTGGTCGCCGCCCTGCGCGCCCGCAACGTTGTGCTGATGGTCCAGCCGCCGCGCGGGTTCGGCGAGAACCCGGTGGCCATCTACCACGACCCCGACCTGCCGCCCTCGCACCACTACCTGGGTGCCTACCGCTGGCTGGCCGCCCCGCGCGAGGAGGGCGGCTTCGGCGCCGACGCGATCGTGCACCTGGGCAAGCACGGCAACCTGGAGTGGCTGCCCGGCAAGACCCTGGGGATGAGCGCGTCCTGCGGCACCGACGCCGCGCTCGGCGACCTGCCGCTGGTCTACCCGTTCCTGGTCAACGACCCCGGCGAGGGCA
>DASQMQ010000164.1:0-5318 GCA_035645455.1 Pseudonocardia sp. | reverse complement strand
GAGCTCTGTCGACGGTGCGGTCGACGGTGCTGCCGACGGTGCCGTTGGCGGGACGGGCGGCGGGGCGCACGCACAGCACCGGGCTGTGCAGCACCCGGTGCGCCCAGGCCCGGGCCGGATCGTCGGTCTCCGCGTCGGCCGACGCCGGGGGCGTGGTGCGGGCCGGGTCGGCCCGCAGCCAGCTGGCCCACCGCGAGGACTTCCAGCCGGTCCGGCGGCCGTGCAGGGCCGGCGAGTTCGCGAACGCGCCCAGCAGGACCGGGCCGACCGCGTGCACCGCGGCCCAGCGCGCCCCGACCGCGGACCGCTCGCCCGCGTCCAGGCAGACCTGCACCGCGGCGGTGGCGCACATGCCGCTGCGGCCGGCCGGGCCGTGCCGGTCGAAGGCCTGCTCCATGGCCCGGTAGCGGGGCACGTCCAGGATCCGGACCGGTGGCCGGTGCGGATCGGCGGCCCGGCCGAGCGGAGCGAAGCCGGCGTCGGCGAGCAGGCCGTGCAGCACGCCGGTGTCGGCGGCCACCGCCGCGGTCAGCCCGTCGAGGTCGGGCAGCGGGCGGCTGGCGAGTTCGATCTGGCCCCCGGGCTCGACGGTGACCGCGGAGCCGGCCGGGAGCGGGAGAGCGGGAGAGGAGGGATCCAGGGTGGTCGGGGTGTGCGGGCCGAGGGCCGCGGCCAGCGCCGCGGCGTCGGGCGGGGCGGTGGGCGCGGCGGGCCGGTGCAGCAGCCACTCCAGCTCGACGCCGATCAACCGCGGCGGCCCGTGCTTGAAGCAGACCGAGGCGACGTAGGCCTCGGCGTCGGCGCAGTCGTGCAGCACGGTGGGGCCGGCGTCGGGTGGGCGGTCGGCGTAGGCGGGCACCCGGGAGTCGGCGCTGGCCGCGCCCACCCCGGTGGCGGTCGCGACGGCGCCGACCCCGGTGCTGTGCGTGTCGCTGGGCATGTTCGTCATCGTCACATCCACCACCGACACATCTGCCGCTCGCGCGGAGGGCTGAATCATGGCGTCCCGGTCCCCGTCCACGCGGAGCGACGCTACGCCCCGCGAACGCGGGCCGCAGGGGGTTCGCCGGCGGCTTCCCAAGCCGTACGTACGGCTGGCGAGCGCTATCCTCGGCGGGTGCCCCGGGTCAGCGTCGAGCAGCTCGCCGCCCGGCGGGCGCAGATCCTCGACGGCGCCCGGGCCTGCTTCGCCCGGCACGGCTACGAGGGCGCCACGGTGCGCCGGCTGGAGCAGGCGGTCGGGCTGTCCCGGGGGGCGATCTTCCACCACTTCCGGGACAAGGAAGCGCTGTTCCTCGCCGTGGCCGAGCAGGACACCCGGCGGATGGCCGGGATCGTCACCGAACAGGGCCTGGTCCAGGTCATGCGCGAGCTGCTGGCCGCACCCGAGGCGCTGCAGGCCGGCTGGACCGGCACCTTCCTGGAGGTCGTCCGGCGGGGCCGGACCGACCCGGGCTTCCGCGAGCACTGGCGGGCCAACGCGGCCGCGCTGACCGCGGCCACCCGCGACCGGCTGGCCCGCCAGGCCGGAGCCGGCACCGTCCGCGACGACGTGGACGTCGCGGTGCTCGCCCGCTTCCTCGAACTGGTGCTGGAGGGGCTGGTCTCCCAGCTGGCCATGGGCCTGCCCACCGACGAGCTCGGCCCGGTGCTGGACGTGGTCGAGGGGTCGGTGCGGCGGGCCGGCACCGACAGCGCGGGCGGCGGCGGAGGCCGCAGCGGCGGGCTCAGCTGACCAGACGACGGGGTTCGCGACGCCCCCCGCCCTCGACGTCCCCGCTCTCGACTCCCCCGCCCTCGACGTCCCCGCCCTCGACTCGGCCGGGGTCGGCGGCGGGCCGGTCGGCGAACTGGGTGCGGTGCAGTGCGGCGTAGCGACCGCTCGCGGCCAGCAGTTCGGCGTGCGTCCCGCGCTCGACGATCCGGCCGTGGTCGATCACGGCGATCTGGTCCGCGGCGCGCACCGTGGACAGCCGGTGCGCGATGACGATCGCCGTCCGCCCGGCCAGCGCCTCGGCCAGCGCCTCCTGCACCGCGGCCTCGGACTCCGAGTCCAGGTGCGCGGTGGCCTCGTCCAGGATCACCACCCGGGGCCTGGCCAGCAGCAGCCGGGCGATGGTCAGCCGCTGCCGCTCGCCCCCGGAGAGCCGGTAGCCGCGCTCCCCCACCACGGTGTCCAGCCCGTCGGGCAGACCCTCGATCAGCTCGCCGAGCCGGGCCCGGCGCAGCGCGTCGTGGATCTCGGCGTCGGTGGCCCCGGGGGCGGCGTAGGCCAGGTTGGCCCGGATCGTGTCGTGGAACAGGTGGCCGTCCTGGGTGACCACGCCGACCGCGCCGCGGACCGCGGCGAAGGTCAGGTCGCGCACGTCGATCCCGGACAGCTCGACCGCGCCGCTGTCCACGTCGTAGAGCCGGGGCACCAGCGCGGCGATCGTCGACTTGCCCGCCCCGGACGAGCCGACCAGGGCGACCATCTCGCCCTCGCCGACCTCCAGGTCGATGCCGTGCAGCACCTCCGCGCCGACCCGGTTGTCCAGCACCGCGACCTCCTCCAGCGAGGCCAGCGACACCCGGTCCGCACCGGGGTAGGCGAAGCGCACGTCGCGCAGCCGCACCGGGACCGGCCCGTCGGGCAGCGACCGGGCGCCCGGCCGCTCGGTGATCATCGGCTCCAGGTCGAGCACCTCGAAGACCCGCTCGAACGACACCAGCGCGGTCATCACGTCCACCCGGGCGTTGGCCAGCGCGGTCATCGGCGTGTAGAGCCGGCTGAGCAGCAGCGCGAGGGTGACCACGGTGCCCGGCTCGATCTGCCCGGTCACCGCCAGGTAGCCGCCCAGCCCGTAGATCAGCGCCTGGGCCAGCGCCGAGACCAGCGACAGCGAGGTGACGAACACCCGCGAGACCATCGCGGTGCGCACCCCGATGTCGCGGATCCGCCCGGCCCGCTCGCCGAACTCGGCGGCCTCCTCCGCGGGGCGGCCGAACAGCTTGACCAGGGTCGCGCCCGGGGCGGAGAACCGCTCGGTCATCTGGGTGCCCATGGCCGCGTTGAGGTCGGCGTTCTCCCGGCGCAGCCCGGCGATGGTGCGGCCCATCCGGCGGGCCGGGAGCACGAACACCGGCAGCAGCACCAGGGCCAGCAGGGTCACCTGCCAGGCCAGGGTGATCATGACCGCGAGGGCCAGGACCAGCTGGATGACGTTGCTCAGCACCGAGGCCAGCGTGGAGGTGATCGCCGACTGGGCACCGAGCACGTCGTTGTTGAGCCGGCTGACCAGCGCGCCGGTGCGGGTCCGGGTGAAGAACGCCACCGGCATCCGCTGGACGTGCTCGAACACCGCCCGGCGCAGGTCCACGATCAGGCCCTCACCGATCCGCGAGGAGAACCACCGGGTGCCCAGGCCGACCAGGGCCTCGAGCACGGCCAGCCCGGCGATGCTCGCGGCCAGCGTGACCACCGTGGTGGCCGCGCCCGCGCCCCCGGCGACGATGGTGTTGACCACCTGGCCGGCCAGCACCGGGGTGGCCACGCCCACCGTGGCCGAGACCACCGTGAGCAGCAGGAACCCGACCAACCAGCCCCGGAAGGGGCGGGCGAAGGACCAGATCCGCGGGATCGTGCCCCGGCGGACGGACGTCGGCGCGTCCACCCCGCGGGCGACGCCCCGCATCATTCCCCAGACGCCGTCCACGGGCGCCTCCTCACTTACACCGTTGCACCGCTGCTCCCCGGCTGAACGTGGGCGCCCGGCCGAAAAGTCCCACAGCGCGACGGGCGGCGCGACCCGACCCCGCCCCGTGCGCAGGACGGCGGGGCGGTTCGGGCGGGGCGGGTCAGCCGCCGGCGGCCAGGGCCCGCAGCCGGCGCAGCTGCGCGGCCCGCTCGGCGGCCAGCGCGGCGGCGGGATCGGCGCCCTCGGCGACCCCGGCGAGCAACCGCAGGGTCTCGGTGGCCGCCCCGGCCGGTGCCGCGACCAGCATGTCCACCAGCGCGGTCACGCAGTCGTCGAGCTCGGGGCGCGGGACCGCGCGCAGCGCGAGACCCATCCGCACCGCCTCGTCGGCCCGCACCCGGCGGCCGGTCAGACAGATCTCCACCGCGTGCTGGTAGCCCACGGCGTGCACCAGCGGGTGGGTGCCGCCCAGGTCGGGCACCAGCCCCAGGCTCGCCTCGGCCATGCAGAACTGCGCGTCGTCGGCGACCAGGCGCAGGTCGCAGGCCAGCGCGAGCTGGAACCCGGCGCCGATCGCGTGGCCGTGCACCGCGGCCACGGTCACCCGCGCCGGATCGCGCAGCCAGCTGAAACCGGCCTGCCAGCCGGCGATGGCCGCATCGGCCTCGGCGGGAGGCAGCGCGGCCAGGCCGGCCACCCCCGGTCGGCCGTCGATCTCGGCCGCGGTGAACAGCCGCCGGTCCAGCCCGGCCGAGAACGCCCGGCCCGCCCCGCGCACGACCACGGCCCTGACCTGCTCGGGCAGGGTCTCGCCGATCGCGGCCAACGCCTCCCACATGGCCGGGTCCTGCGCGTTGAGCACCTCGGGGCGGGTGAGCGTCACGGTCGCCCGCCCGCCGTCGAGGTGCAGCGCGACCCCGCCGCGCTGCAGGAGTTCGGGATGCACCGGCGCTGCTGCCACGCCCGGAGGCTACCCCGCCGTGGATCTACTTCTTCTTGGTCCGGGTGGCGCCACCGCGCCCCCGCAGGGTCACCCCGGTCTCGCTGAGCACCCGGTGGACGAACCCGTAGGACCGTCCGGTCTGCTCGGCGAGGGCCCGGATGCTGGCGCCCTTCTCGTACTTCTTCTTCAGGTCCGTAGCGAGCTTGTCGCGTTGGGTGCCGGTGATTCGGGCACCCTTCTTCAGGTCGGCCACAGCCCCAGACCTCCTCTACCGCGCCTCAGCGGGCCATCCGCTGAGGATGTCGCGCACCCGGTGTGCGGCAATGATCGTCCAGGGTGACCGGGCCCGGCCAGGAGATCGACTCGATGATCGGCGAGCGGTTCCGCCGAATGGATCACGCATGCGGGTGATCGTTGACCGCCGCGTTGCCCGTTCGTCACCCCGACGCGACCTCCTGGTCACCCCTCAAGTGGATCGAGAGTCGGGCGGAGCGGACAACCCGCGATGCGATCCCGGTCACACCGGGATCGCCGATGACCGTTCGGGTGGTCGGCCGGTCACCGTACTAACCCGATCAGGCCAATTGGACGAGGTCGAGGTAGTCCTCGGACCAGTGGTCCTCGGTGCCGTCGGGCAGCACGATGACCTTGTCCGGCTGCAGCGCCTGCACCGCGCCGGAATCGTGGGTGACCAGCAC
>DASQMQ010000163.1:0-2226 GCA_035645455.1 Pseudonocardia sp. | reverse complement strand
CTGGGCCCGGTGAGCGGGCCGGTGCTGGCACCGGGCCCGCTGAGCTCGTCGCTGTTCCTGTTCGGGGCGCTGCACGGGCTGTGGTGCGGCCAGCAGGTGCTGGTCCGGCCCCGGTCGCACGCCGCCCACGCCCGGCGGGCGCGCACCGTGCACCTGGTCCCGGCGATGCTCGCCGACCTGCTCGACGACCTGGAGCGCTCGGCCGGCCCCTGCGGGTTGCGGACGGTGGTCTGCGGGGGCGCGGCCACCGGCGCGGCCCTGCGCGACCGGTTCGCCCGGCTGCTGCCGGAGACCACGCTGGTCGACTACTACGGCTCGGCCGAGCACTCGCTGATCGCGGTCCGCCGCGGGGCCGGCGACCAGCTCGCGGTGCCCGGCGTCGACCTGGAGGTCCGCGACGGGGTGCTGTGGGTGCGCTCGCCGCTGGCCTTCGCCGGCTACCTGCGGGCGGGCGCCGTCGAGCCGGCCGCCGGCTGGACCACGGTCGGCGACCTGGTCGCACTGGCCCCGGACGGCGCGCTCACCGTGCACGGGCGCGGCTCGGCCACCATCTCCAGCGGCGGGCGGCTGGTGTCGGCCGAGGAGGTGGAGACGGTGCTGCGGGCCGTCCCCGGGGTGGACGACGTGCTGGTCACCGGCACCCCGCACGGCCGACTCGGCGAGCTGGTCACCGCGGTCGTCGAAGCCGCCGCGCCGCCCGCGCTGCGCGAGCTGCGGGCCGCGGCGCGGGCGGCGCTGGAGCCGGCGAAGCGGCCCCGGCGCTGGCTGACCACCAGCGCGCTGCCGCGCACGCCGTCGGGCAAGCCGGCCCGGGCGGGCGTGGCCGAGCAGCTCGCCGCCGGCACCTTCCCGGCCGAGCCCCTGTCATGAGCCGGGTCGTGGGCCGGGTCGGGAGCAGGGTCGTGGGCCGGGTCGGGAGAGCCGGCGCCGGGGGCCGCGCTCCGCTGAGCGGCGCGGGGGGTGCCCGGTGAGCGCCGGTCCGGCGCCGGTGGTCGTCGCCGCCCGGCGGACCCCGATCGGCAACCGCGGCGGAGCGCTGCGCGGCTGCGCCGTGGACGAGCTGGCCGCGCCCGTGCTGCGCGCGGTGCTCGACGACGCCGGCCTGCCGACCGCGGACGACGTCCTGCTGGGCAACGTCTTCGGGCCGGGCGGGAACACGGCCCGGGTGGCCGCGCTGCGCGCCGGGCTCGGCACCGGGGTGCCCGGACTGACCCTGGACCGGCAGTGCGCCAGCGGCCTGGCCGCGATCGTGCTGGCCGCCGACCTGGTCCGGGCCGGGGCCGGCGAGGCGTACCTGGCCGGCGGGGTGGAGAGCGCGTCGACCGCGCCGCTGCGGGCCTGGCCCACCGATCCGCCACGGCCCTACACCCGGGCCCCGTTCGCGCCGGCCGACGTCGGCGACCCGGAGATGGGTGCCGCGGCCGACCTGGTCGCCGCCGAGGCCGGCATCTCCCGGGAGCGCCAGGACCGGTTCGCGCTGCGCAGCCACGCCCGCGCGGTCGACGCCCAGCGGGCCGGCCGGTTCGCCGCCGAGCTGGTCGCGATCGGCGACGTCACCGCGGACGAGCGGCCGCGGGCCGGGTTCACCGCCGCCCGGCTGGCCCGGTTCCGGCCCGCCTTCACCCCACACGGCACGGCGACCGCGGCCAACTCCTGCGGGGTCAGCGACGGCGCCGCGGCGGTGCTGGTGGTCAGCGAGCGGCTGCACCGGCGGCTCGGGCTGCCCGGGCTGCGGCTGGTCGCCTCGGCGACCTCGGCGGTGGATCCCAACCGGCTCGGGCTGGGCGCGGTGCCGGCGCTGCGGCGGGTCCTCGGCCCGCACCCGCCGGACGTCGTGGAGTTCACCGAGGCGTTCGCCGGGCAGGCGCTGGCCTGCCTGGACGCCGTCGGCCTCGACGAGGGGACGGCCGGCCCGGACGGCGGCGCGATCGCCCTGGGCCACCCGTGGGGGGCCTCGGGGGCGGTGCTGGTGGTGCGGCTGTTCGCCCGGCTGGTGCGGGGCGGCACCGGGCAGCGGACCGGCGTGGCCGCGCTCTCCGCGGGCGGCGGCGTGGGCGTGGCGACCGCCTGGGAGGTCGCGTGATCGAGTTCGAGGCGGTCGGGCACCGCTACGGCGAGCGCGAGGTGGTCGCCGGGGTGACCCTGGCGCTGCCGCAGCGGCGGGTGGCGTTCGTCGGGCCGAACGGGTCGGGCAAGTCCACCCTGGCCCGCATGATCAACGGACTG
>DASQMQ010000162.1:0-5815 GCA_035645455.1 Pseudonocardia sp. | reverse complement strand
GCGGTGCAGGTCCTGACGATCCACCGCAGCAAGGGCCTGGAGTTCCCGATCGTCTACCTGCCCTTCGCCTGGGACCGCAACGTCCGCGACCCGGACGTCCTGCTGCTGCACGACGAGTCCGGCGCCCGGGTGCTCGACGTCGGCGGCGGGACGGGCGAGGGCTGGAAGGACCGCTGCGATCGGCACCGGGCCGAGGAGGCCGGCGAGGACCTGCGGCTGCTCTACGTCGCGTTGACCAGGGCCGGGTGCCAGGTCGTCACCTGGTGGGTGCCGGCGACCACCACCCCGGCCTCGCCGCTGCACCGGCTGCTGATCGGCCGCCCGGCACCGGGCACCGGACCGGCCGAGCTCTACCGGGTGCCGGCCGACGCCGCCGCGCTGGCCGCGCTGCGGCAGCTGGCCACCGGCGCGGCCGCCGGAACGATCAGCGTGGAGCGGGTGGGCGACCGCCCGGCCGCCGGGTACGCCGCCGCCGCCGACCGGGCCCCGCAGCTGGCCGCGGCCCGGTTCGACCGGGTGCTGGACACGGCCTGGCGGCGCACCTCCTACACCGCGCTCACCGCCTCCGGGCACGGGCCCGCGACGGTCGTCGAGGCCGACGAGCGGGTCACCACCGACGAGACGACCCCCGACCCGGACGATCCCGACACCGACACCGACACCGGCCCGGCTGCCCGCGGCGGTCCGGTCGACGACCTCCCGTCGCCGATGGCCGGGCTGCCGGTCGGCGCCGGGTTCGGCACGCTGGTGCACGGGGTGTTCGAGACGGCCGACCTCACCGCACCCGACCTGCTCGCCGAACTGACCGCGCAGTGCCGTGAGCAGCTCGGCCGGCACCCCACGGCCGGCGTCGACGCCGGCGAGCTGGCCGCCGCGCTCGTCCCGGTCGTCCGCACCCCGCTCGGCCCGCTGGCCGGCGACCTGCGGCTGGACCGGATCGCGCCCGCCGACCGGCTCGCCGAGCTCGACTTCGAGCTGCCGCTGGCCGGCGGCGACCAGCGCGGCACCCCGGTGCTGCTCGCCGAGCTGGTCCCGTTGCTGCGCCGCCACCTGCCCCCGGACGGTCCGCTGGCGGACTACCCGGACGCCCTGGCCGGGCTGCCCGAGCAGCGGCTGCGCGGCTACCTCACCGGCAGCATCGACGCCGTGCTGCGGCTGCCCGGCAACCGGTTCGCGATCGCCGACTACAAGACCAACTGGCTGGGCCCGGTCGGGCCGGACGGCCGAGCCCCGCTGACCGCGGCGCACTACCGGCCGCCGCGGTTGGCCGAGGCGATGATCGGCGCGCACTACCCGTTGCAGGCCCTGCTGTACGGGGTGGCGCTGCACCGGTTCCTGCGCTGGCGGCTGCCCGGCTACCGACCCGAGCAGCACCTCGGCGGTGTGCTCTACCTGTTCGTGCGCGGCATGTGCGGGCCGGCCACCCCGGCGTACGACGGCGTGCCGTGCGGGGTGTTCAGCTGGGCTCCGCCGGCCGGACTCACCGTCGAGCTGTCCGACCTGCTGGCGGGCCGGTCGTGAGCGCCGCACCCCCGTCGACCTCACCCGCGGCCGCGGGACCCACCGCCCCGCACGCCCTCGCCGACCCGGCCGACGCGCGGCTCGCCCGCACGGCCACGGGCCTGCTCGGCGCGTTCAACGTGGCCGGGGTCCTGGACGCCGCGGACGTCCAGGTCGCCACCCGGGTCGGACGGTTGGGCGGGGAGGCCGACGAGCGCGTCCTGCTCGCGGTGGCGCTGGCGGTGCGGGCGGTGCGGCTGGGGTCGGTGTGCGTCGACCTGGCCGCGGTCAGCCGCACCGTGCTCGGCGAGGGCGACGAGCTGGTCGACGTCTCGGCGCTGCCCTGGCCGGAGCCGCGGAGCTGGCTGGCCGCCTGCGTGGCCGGTCCGCTGGTGGCCGACGGCGAGCACGCGCCGCGGGGCCGGCCGCTGCGGCTGGTGGAGGGCCTGCTCTACCTCGACCGGTACTGGCGGGAGGAGGAGTCGGTGCGCCGGTCGCTGGTCGAGCGGGCCGCGGTGGCGTCGCCGCCGGTGGATCCGGCCCGGTTGCGGGCCGGGCTCGACCGGCTGTTCCCCGACGCCGACGGCGGCCGGCAGCGGCTGGCCGGCGCGGTCGGCACGCTGCGCCGGGTGACCGTGCTGGCCGGCGGCCCGGGCACCGGCAAGACCACCACCGTCGCCCGGCTGCTGGAACTGCTGCACGACCAGTCCGACCCGCCGCCGCGGATCGCCCTGGCCGCACCGACCGGCAAGGCCGCGGCCCGGCTGCAGGAGGCGGTGACCGGCGAGCTGCCCGCCCGGCTGCGGGCCGACATCCCGGAGGCGATGACGCTGCACCGGCTGCTGGGCTGGCGACCGGGCACCCGGCGGTTCCGCTACGACCGGACCCAGCGGTTGCCGTTCGACGTCGTGGTGGTCGACGAGACGTCGATGGTGTCGCTGACGATGATGGCCCGGCTGCTCGACGCGGTGCGCCCGGAGGCCCGGCTGGTGCTGGTGGGCGACCCGGACCAGCTGGCCTCGGTGGAGGCCGGCGCCGTGCTCGGCGACCTGGCCCGCGCGGCGGGTCGCCCGGAACCGGACCTGGCGGCGGCGCTGCGCGCGGTCGGCGCACCCGCCGAGCCCGAAGTGGTCAACGGGGTGGTGACCCTCGACCACGTCTGGCGGTTCGGCGGCGCGATCGCCGAGCTGGCCCGCGCGGTCCGGGACGGCGATGCCGACTCCGCGATCGACCTGCTCCGCGCCGGCCACCCCGACCTCGGCTTCGTCGAGCCCCGGCCGGACGCCGCGGGCGCCCCGTCCACCGCCGAGCTGCGCACCGAGGTGCACGCCGACGTCATCGCGGCGGGCCGGCGGCTGGCCGCGGCGGCGCGGGACGGCGACGCGGCCGCAGCGCTCGCCGCGCTGGAGCACCACCGGGTGCTGTGCGCGCACCGGCGGGGCCCGTTCGGGGTGGCCCGGTGGACCGCGGACATCGAGAAGTGGCTGGCCGAGCGCCACCTCGGCGCGCAGCGCGACGCCGGGCCCTGGTACCCGGGCCGTCCGGTGCTGGTCACCACGAACGACTACGACACCGGACTGTTCAACGGCGACACCGGTGTCGCGCTGGCCCGCCCGGAGGGCCTGCGGGTGGCGTTCGCCCGCGGCGGCCCACCGACCCTGTACCCACCGGCCCGGCTGGGTGAGGTGGTGACCGTGCACGCGATGACCGTGCACCGCGGGCAGGGCAGCCAGTTCGGTCGGGTCACGGTGGTACTGCCGCCCGCCGAGTCCCCGTTGCTCACCCGCGAGCTGCTCTACACCGCGGTCACCCGCGCTCGGGAGTTCGTGCGGGTGGTCGGGACGGCCGACGCGGTGCGGGCCGCCGTGCAGCGCCCGGTCGGCCGGGCCAGCGGACTGCGGCGGCGCCTGGCCGGCTGAGCGCCCTCCTTCGCGCCGATCCCGGTCACGAGCTCCGGACGGCCGCCGGCCGGCAGGAGAAGCCGTACCGCCGGACCGCGCGGGTGCCGCCGTCGGAGGTCGGGGCGAACCGCCAGCCGCCGGCCAGGTGGCGAAGAACCACGGCCCGCGGACCGTCCTCATCCCCACGTTGCGCGGCGGGTTGTCGGACACGTACTCGCCGACCGTGGTCAGCCGGTTGCCTGGATCGGGTCATCACGTCGCTGGGACCTGCACTTTCGCTCCCGGCTGGATACCCTCCCGCGAGGAGGATCGATGCGCATGGCGCTCATCTGGTCGGACCTGGTCCGCCCCTCGCCGCACGGCCCGGCCGTGTTCGAGGTGCTGCCCGAGTACCGCCGCCCGGTCCGCGACTGGGCGGTCGCCCGGGCGGCGGCCACCGCCGCCCACCGGGACGTGCACGCGCCGGTGGTGGAGGGCTGGGCGGTGCTCGACGGCGGGGTCACCGCGGTGTCCGGGTACGACCTGACCTCCCTGCCGCACGGTCTGCGGGTGATCGGCTTCCGAGCCCTGCGGCTGCTGCTGGCCGACCTCGGCGCAGCGGCCCCGGATCCGTTCCCCGACGAGGTCCTCGTCGCCCCCGACGAACCGGAGCGGGGCGGCGCACCCGAGGCCGTCGAGCAGGCCGAACTGCTCGCGGTGTGCCGGGACGCGGTGCTGCTGCGCTGGGTCGCGCGAACCCTCCTCGACGTGCACCACACCGGGTCCGGGTCCGGTCAGGCGGCCGGTGCCGACCCGGCCGAGGAGTGGGCGGCGCGCCGCAGCGCCCGGTAGAGCACGCCGGGCTCCCCCAGCCGCCTGCGGAGCGCGCGCTCCAGCCCGGCGATCGGGTAGAGGTTCTGCGGGGCGCGGGAGTCCTTGTACTCGGTGGACGCGTAGCGGACCAGGGTCGCCTGGCTGAGTGCGGCCAGCGCGGCCGCCTCCGGCGCGGGCAGTTCCGCGCTGCAGTCCACCCGGACCACCCCGGCCCACGGCGCCCCCGGGGCGCACGGCAGCCGCAGGTACCAGGTGTAGACCTCGTACCGGCTGCCGACCCGGAACACCGGGGTGCGCTGCCCGGTCTCCAGCGCTCCCACGATCGGCACCAGCCGCTCGGGCAGGTACTCGCTGCGGTGGGTCTTGACGAAGCCGATCGCCCGCGGCAGGTGGCCGCGGTCGTGCAGCGGGCCGTCGACCACCAGCAGGTCGTCGTCGGTGCCGTGGTCGGCGCGGGCCCGCTCGGCGGCGGTCTGCTCGGCGTCGGCCAGCTCGCGCTGCAGCGCCAGCGACAGCACCTGCATCGGGGCCACGTCGGGACGGGTGGCGGTGCGGTTGGCCCGGTACGTGCCGGCCCCGGTGACCACGTCCGCGCCGTCCTCGATCGTGGTGAACAGCCCGCGCCGGACGTCGGCGGTGACCACGTGCGCGCCGCCGTCACGGCAGCAGCACACCACCCCGGCCGCGTAGGAGGCGCACAGCGCGGGGGTGGCCGCGCCGTCCGGGCCGTCCACCCAGACCTGGGCGTCGATCCGGCGGACCCCGTCGACGAACAGCACCGCGGCCGGCGGGGCCAGCCCGGGGCTGGGGTCGACCGGCGCCCACTCCGCGGCCGGCACCTCGACGTCCACGTCGACCTCGGCGCTGGACTCGCCGCGTTGGGCGCCCAGGCTGGTGCCGTAGGCCGGGTCCCACGGGTCGATGCTGAACCTCATCCGCCGATCCTCACCGCCGCGGTCGCCGGACCGCGGTAGCGACACGGCACGACGGGTGCCGAGCGCCTCTCAAGCGCCCTCCCGGATCACCGACGACGTCCGCTGGTCGCGGCTCACCGCGAACCGCACCGGCACCCGCTCGGCCAGCGCGGGCACGTGGGTGATCACCCCGACCATCCGGTCGCCGCGGGTGGCCAGGGTCTCCAGGGTGCTGGCGACCACCTCGAGGTTGTGCTCGTCCAGGGTGCCGAAACCCTCGTCCAGGAAGATCGATTCGAGGCGGGCTGCGCCCTGCGCGGCCAGCCCGGACATCTGCGCCGACAGCGCCAGCGCCAGCGCCAGGCTGGCCTGGAAGGTCTCCCCGCCGGACAGCGTCTTGACCGGGCGGCGGGCGTCCGCGTCGGCGTGGTCGATCACCAGGAACTCGCCGCCGGCGTGGGTGAGCTCGAACTGGCCGCCGGACAGCTCGGCCAGGCTCGCCGAGGCGTCGGCGACCAGGGCGTCCAGCGCCGAGGCGACCAGCCAGCGGGGGAAGCCGTCGGACCGCAGCAGCCGGCCGAGCATCCCGGCGACCTGCTGCGCGCCGTCGGCCCCGTCCCGCTCGACGGTCAGCGCACCGGCCCGCTCCCGGCGCTCGACCACCCGGTCGAGCACGCCCCGGGCCCG
>DASQMQ010000161.1:0-1651 GCA_035645455.1 Pseudonocardia sp. | reverse complement strand
GAGCGGATCGTCGGCGACTCCCGGGCGCTGGACCTGCTGGAGCAGCCCATCCGGGCCCGGCTCGCGGACTCCCAGACCGTGCTGCGCGGCTACGACCTGGCCGCCGGGCTGGCCGGCGGGGACGCCGGCTACGCCGCGGACATGGACCTGGCCGCCCGCAACCTGGCCGCGGTCGAGGGCGTGGTCGACCGGCTCCCGCAGAACCTCGACCCGGCCACCGTGGACGCGATCACCGGGTTCAGCGACGCCGTCCGGCTCGGCTACGAGGCCTCCATCGAGGCCCCGCGGGCCCCGGCCAACCGGCTCGGCGACCTGCAGCTGCCCTCCACCGGCGCGGCGGACCTCGCCCTGGCCATGCGGGCCAACCTCGGCTACGACTACATCGCCACCCTGGTCCGGTCGGAGAACAGCCCGTTCGTCAACCAGGACGGCAGCGACTTCACCCCGGACCAGATCTCCGACGTCGCGGCCACCTGGGTCTACGACCGCAGGCCCGGCTCGGCGGCCGAGCTGGCCCGGCTCGACGCCACCCCCGGCAACGCCCAGCAGGCCCTCGACCTGCTGCTCGGCCTGCCGGACGACCCCGGTTACGCGGACCGCCGGGAGAACTACCTGCGCCAGATCAACCACAGCGGCCTGATCCGGGACGCCGCGTCGATCCTGTCCGAGGGCGAGCAGGGGCGGCTCCGCGACGCGGTGGACGAGGCCGACCCGGTGAGCGTCGGCGGGTTCTTCCGGTTCATTCTCGACGGTGCCCACCTGATGCAGTCGGAGTCGGTGCGCTGGTACAACCGGCAGGTCGGCACCGGTACCGACGACTTCTGGCGCAACGCCGGCCGGGGCGGCGTGACCCTCGTCGCGGGGGTGTGGGGATCGCCGGGGCTGATCCTGGGCGGTGGCGGGGTCGAGCTGCAGAACCGGGCCAAGTACGACGGCTGGCTGACCACCGTGGCGGCGGGCTCGCCGGTGACCTTCCCGTTCCGGTCGCTGATCGCCGACGCGGACCCGACCGCGAACCCGGAGAGCCGCCCGGCCCGCAGGCCCCGGGAGACCGACGTCGAGTACTACACCCGGCTGAACCCGCTGACCGGCGGCATGATCCGCACCCCGCTGGACCACTCCTACAACCGGTGGCTCGGCGACGGCGACGTCAGCGACGACTACCACGACCGCCCGGTCGAGTCGTTCATGGAGGACGCCCTGCCGGTGATGATCCTGGCCGGGCCGATCTCGGCGGGCATGCGGGCCAGTGCGGTCAGCGCGGCGTCCCGGGCGGCGGTGGCCCGGTCGGTCCTGGCCGACATGCCCGCCGCGGCCGCGCGCGGCGCGCAGGGCCGGGCCGTGCTGTCCGAGGCGCTGCGCCTGGAGGGTCGGGCCGCCCAGCTGGACGTGGCCAGCCGGGTCTCCGGGGCCGCCCTGACCACCGCGACCGTGCCGTTCCGGGTGATCACCGGTCCGGTCCGGGCGACCGCCGGTGCGGTGCGCGCCGTTGCCGTACCGACCGCTCACCTCGCCCAGCGGGCGGCGACGGCGGCCGGGTACCGCGCGATCGGGAACGCGATCGTCGGCGCGCCGACGAGGGGCTGGGCGGCGACCGCCGGCGGGCTGACGGCGACCGCCGGCCGGCTGGGCCGGGTCGCCGAGACCGCCC
>DASQMQ010000160.1:0-10175 GCA_035645455.1 Pseudonocardia sp. | reverse complement strand
GTCGGACTCGTCGGTCCGCACGACCCCGGCCGGACCGCTGAACCGGGGCTGGCCGGAGGTGAGCTCGACCGGCTCGGCCTCCACGGGTGCCGTCGCGGCGGTGTCCGTGTCGCCCGGCCCGGTCAGCAGCGGCTGGTCCGCGGCGGAGTCCGGCCCGTCGGTCCCGTCGAGCGGGGGGACGACCGGGATCGGCCCGGTCGCGGTGTCGTCCGCGGAAGCGTCCGAGGAATCGTCCACGGAATCGTCCACGGAATCGTCCGCGGTGTCGGTCGGCTGGTCGGCCGGCAGCGCGGCCGGGTCGATGCGCAGCTCCGCGGTCTGGGCGGCCGGGTCGTCGTCCGCCGGGTCGGCCTCGGCCGGTGCCGTGCGGCCGCCGGCCGCCGCGGGCGGGGCCTGGGCGGCGTCGGTGTCCAGCACCGACTCCGGGCCATCCGCTGCGGACGGGCCGGGCTCGGCGGGCGGGGCGGCGTCCGGACCGCTGCCGGTCCCGTCCGCGCCCGGGCGGGCCTCGACCAGCGCGTCGGCGACGGCCACCGTGCCGGGCAGCGCGTCGGCGCCGGCCCGGGCCTCGGCCTCGGTCGGCGTGTCCACCGGGGCCTCGGCCGGAGCGGACGCGCGGCGGCTGATCGCGCCCTCGAACGGCTCGGGCACCAGCCACAGCACGCCCGACGGCGGCAGCTGCAGCACCACGGACGCCGGTCGGCCGTGCCACACCTGCCGCTCGGACTCGACCGCGCCGAAGTTGCCGACCCCGGACCCGCCGTAGACGTCGGCGTCGGTGTTGACCACCTCGCGCCAGCGCCCGGCGAACGGCAGCCCGACCCGGTAGTCCCGCTTCGGGGTGCCGGAGAAGTTCGCGATGCAGGCCATCACGCTGGGCCGGCCGTCGGCGTCGATGCCGTGGCGCAGGAAGCTGAGCACGTTGCCGTCGGCGTCGTTGGCGTCGATCCAGGAGAACCCGTCCGGGGTGGTGTCCCGGGTCCACATCGCCGGGTTGTCCCGGTAGGCCCGGTTCAGGTCGCCGACCAGGGCCTGGATGCCGGCGTGCAGCGGGTCCTCCAGCAGGTGCCAGTCCAGCGACCGGGACTCCGACCACTCCCGCTGCTGGCCGAACTCGCAGCCCTGGAACAGCAGCTGCTTGCCCGGGTGCGCCCACATGAAGGCCAGCAGCGCGCGGATCCCGGCGGCCTTGTTCCAGGGGTCGCCGGGCATCCGCTCCCACAGCGAGCCCTTGCCGTGCACCACCTCGTCGTGCGACACCGGCAGCACGTAGTTCTCGCTGAACGCGTACATCAGCGAGAAGGTCATCTGGTTGTGGTGGTAGCCGCGGTAGACCGGGTCGCGCCCGACGTAGTCGAGCGTGTCGTGCATCCAGCCCATGTTCCACTTGAACCCGAAGCCCAGCCCGCCCAGGTGGGTCGGGCGGGAGACGCCCGGCCAGGCGGTGGACTCCTCGGCGATGGTGATCACGCCGGGGTGGTGGCGGTACACCGTCGCGTTCATCTCCTGCAGGAACGCCACCGCGTCCAGGTTCTCCCGGCCGCCGTGCGCGTTGGGCAGCCACTGCCCCTCGGGGCGGGAGTAGTCCAGGTAGAGCATCGAGGCCACGGCGTCCACGCGCAGGCCGTCGATGTGGAACTGGTCGAGCCAGTACAGCGCGTTGGCCACCAGGAAGTTGCGCACCTCCTTGCGGCCGAAGTCGAACACCAGCGTTCCCCAGTCGGGCTGCTCGCCACGGCGCGGGTCGGCGTGCTCGTAGAGCGGGGTGCCGTCGAACTTCGCCAGCGCCCACTCGTCGCGCGGGAAGTGCGCCGGCACCCAGTCCACGATCACGCCGTAGCCGTGCTGGTGCAGGTGGTCGACGAAGTAGCGGAAGTCGTCGGGCCTGCCGAACCGCGCGGTCGGCGCGTAGTACGAGGTGACCTGGTAGCCCCAGGACCCGCCGAACGGGTGCTCGGCCACCGGCAGCAGCTCGATGTGGGTGAACCCGGTCCGGTCCAGGTAGTCGACGAGCTGGTGGGCCATCTCGCGGTAGTCCAGCCCCGGGCGCCACGAGCCCAGGTGCACCTCGTAGACGCTCATCGGCTCGGCGTGCGCCTGGCGGGTGGCCCGCGCGGCCATCCACGCCTCGTCGCCCCACTCGTGGCGGGCCACGTCCACCACCGACGCGGTGGCCGGCGGGACCTCGGTGGCGAAGGCCAGCGGGTCGGCCTTGTCCCGCCACCGGCCGTCCTGGCCGAGGATGCGGAACTTGTAGCGGGTGCCGGGCTCGATGCCGGGCACGAAGATCTCCCAGACCCCGGCGCTGCCGAGCGCCCGCATCGGGTGCGCCCAGCCCGACCAGCCGTCGAAGTCGCCGGTCACCCGGAGGCCTCGGGCCGTCGGTGCCCACACCGCGAAACTGGTGCCGGTGACCGGCCCGGCCGGGGTGTCGTACGTGCGCACGTGCGCGCCGAGCACGTCCCACAGCCGCTCGTGGCGGCCCTCGGAGATCAGGTGCAGGTCGATCTCGCCGAGGGTGGGCAGCCAGCGGTAGGGGTCGTCGACGATGTCGACGCGCTCGCCGTACCGCACGGCCAGCCGGTAGTCCGACGGCGGCCCGGGCACGACCCCGGAGAACAGCCCGGCGTCGTGCACCCGGACCAGCGGGTAACCCTGCCCGCCCTCGCGGACGACGTGCACCTCGTCGGCGTGCGGGCGCAGCGCCCGCACGACGGTGCCGTCGGCGTGCGGGTGGATCCCCAGCACCGAGTGCGGATCGTGGTGCGCCCCGCCGAGCAGGCGCTCGACCGTCCCCGGATCCGGCGGGCAGGCATCGACCGGCTGGTCGAGGGTCTGGGTCTGGTTGTCCTCGCGATCCACGACGGCACCCTATTGCCCGTGGTCCATGGTCGCCGACCCTGACCGCAACTATCGGGCCGCTGTTCGCCCTCTCGGGGGCGCGCGTTCCGCCGGGAGGTCGACGTCGGCGTCGGTGTCCGGCCGGGGAGGTCGCCGGTCCCGGCCGGCGCGATCGGACAGCCGCGGCCGGGACCGCTACCGCGCCGATCCGCCGGGCCGTCCGGCACGATGGCTCCGTGATGATCGAGCCGGAGGACGGCGCGGACCGGTTGCTGATCGCGGACGGCGCGGAGGCCCGCCCCGACCCGCGCCGGTCACCGCTGTTCCCCGGCGGCGGCGAGGAACTGCTGCACGCCGACCTGCACAACCACACCCGGCTCTCGGACGGCGCCGGCCGCCCGGAGGACGCCTACGGCTCGATGCGCGCGGCCGGGCTGGACGTCGCCGCGATCACCGACCACACCCACGCCCCCGGGCTGAGCACGCGCACCCTCGACGAGGCCCGCTGGGAGGTGCTCGGGCAGCTGGCCGACGCCGCCCACGAGGCCGGCGGGTTCGTCGCGGTACGCGGGTTCGAGTGGACCAGCCCGACGCTGGGGCACATGAACGTGTGGGGCAGCGGGACCTTCACCCGCCCGCTGCCGCTGGTCGAGGACGGCGTCCGGGACGGCACCGCGGTGCAGCACGGCCCGCCCGACGACCCGGCCGCGATCGCCGAGTTCTACGACTGGCTGCGCACCGACCCGCAGCGGGCGCTGGTGTCGTTCAACCACCCGGGCCGGGAGCCCGGCCGGTTCGGCCGGTTCCGGTTCGACGCCCGGATCGTCGACCGGGTGGTCGGGCTGGAGATGTTCAACCGCGGCGACGACTACCTGTTCGAGGGGGTCCCGCAGGGCCGGGTCTCGCCGCTGGTGGAGTGCCTGGACGCGGGCTGGCGGGTGGGGCTGATCGGGGTCACCGACGAGCACGGCGACGACTGGGGGTTCCCGGTCGACCTGGGCCGCACCGGCATCTGGGCGCCCGGCCGGACCCGGGACGGGGTGCGCGCGGCGATGGTCCGGCGGCGGGTGTTCGCGACCCGCGAGCGCGGCCTGCGGGTGGACGCCCGGGTCGGCGACGTGCCGATGGGCTCGCGGCTCGACCACGACCGCGGCGACCTGGAGTTCGTGCTCGCCGTCGACGGCGTCCCGGACCGGGTGGGCACCGCGCTGCGCGTCCAGGTGCTGCAGACCGGGCGACCGCTGCCGACCGTCGTCGCCGAGGACGACGTCACGATCCCGCCGGGCGGCACCGTGGCGCTCACCGCCCGGGTCGACCGGGCCGACGGGGACTGGGTGGTGCTGCGGGTGACCGAGCCGGACCGGCCCGCCGACGTGCGCGCCGAGCCGTTCGCGCCCTACGCCACCGCCGGGCGCGCGCTGGCCTACCTCAGCCCGTTCTTCCTGGGTCGTGCGTGAGGAACACCGTTCCAGCAGTGCCCTTCACGCACGACTGGCACTGGCGGTGAGGCGGCGGATGACCGCGAGCGGGATGTCCACCCAGGTCGGGCGGCTGCGGGTCTCGTAGAGCACCTGGTAGACGGCCTTGTCCAGCTCGAAGGCCCGCAGCAGGGCGCTGTGCTCGCGCGGGTCGACCCCCGAGCGCAGGGCGTAGCCGTCGCAGAACGCCGAGCGGTTGCGCTCGCACCACTCGTTGGCCCGCCAGACCAGCTGGGAGTCCTGCTCCAGGGCGTGCGGGGCCGGCTCCCACTGCAGCAGCTGGTGGAACGCCGCGTAGTTGAACGAGAACAGCATGCCGACGACGTCGCGCATCGCCGAGTCCGGCAGCACCCGCTCGGCCTGGGACGCCGACGGCTCGCCCTCGAAGTCGATGACCAGCCAGCCGGTCGGGGTGCGCAGGGTCTGGCCCAGGTGCAGGTCGCCGTGCACCCGCTGGGTCGGGATCGGCGAGCCGGACGCGGCCACGCTGTCGTAGGCCGCGCGGATGGCCTCGACGTACGGGTCGAGCACGGCCATCTCCCCGGCGACGGCGTCCAGCCGGCGGTGCCAGTTCGCGGCCAGCTCGTGCGGGTCGCGCTCGCTGCCGCCGAGCGCGCGGTGCAGCTCGTCGTGCACGACCGCGACGGTCTCGCCGAGCCGGGACGCCTCCCCGGCGAAGTCGCCGCCCACCTCGTCGGCCCGCAGGTCGGCCTCGGCCAGCAGGTCGCGCACGCTGGCCAGGGCCATCCGCCAGCCGTCCGCGGAGTTGGCCGCGAAGTCCTGCACCATGGCCAGGGTGGCCGGCTCGCCGTCCAGCCGGCCCTCGATCGCGCCCTGCAGCGCGGCCACCTCGGTGCTGTCCACCGAGCGCAGCGCCCGGTGCAGCTCCAGGTCGGGGTTGAGCCCGGGGGAGATCCGGCGGAACAGCTTCAGGATCGACTGCTCGCCCCAGGACACCGAGGTGTTGGACTGCTCCACGCCCAGCACCCGGCCGGTGTGGCCGGTGGCCAGGTCCGCGCCCGGCTCCGGCACGAACGCGATGTCGCCGACCCGGCGGCCCTCCCGGATCGCGGTCAGCAGCCAGTCGGTGATCTCGGCGTCCCACAGCCCGTCGTAGGCCAGCTGCCGGCCGACCGGCCCGATCTCGACGTGCTGCAGCTCGCCGCGCAGGTGGTCGCGGCGGCCCAGGACGAGCTGGTAGTGCTGCACCGGGGAGCCGTCGGCGAAGGTCACCGCGATCAGCAGCAGGTCCAGCAGCGGCTCGCCGTCGGTGATCAGCGGGGTGGCCGACGCCACGGTCACCGACCCGACCGGGCGGCCCTTGGCAGCGAACCAGCGCTGTTCGGGCAGCCAGCGTTCGAGCAGAGCAGGGAGCTCGTCGGTCAGCGCGGTCACGTCCTGCCCTCCGGGTGTGCGTCCAGCGTGCGGCCGAGGCGGCGACACCGGCTCCGGGGTGTTCCGGGGTGCCCGATCGCCGCGTCCGACCCCGACACTAGCCGCCCCGGCGGGATTGCTCGGGTTGGAGCGTCGCCGTCCCCGGCCGGGCCGGCGGCGTGGCCGGCCCGGCGCTCAGCGCTCGGACCCGGCCGGGCTGATCGAGAACCAGTAGAAGCCGTGCCCGGGCAGCGTCAGCAGGTAGGGCAGCTCGCCGATCCGGGGGAACGGCACGCCACCGGTCAGCTCGTAGGGCACGCCGCCCTTCCACGTCGACAGGTCCAGCTCGACCGGCTGCGGGAACCGCGACATGTTGTTGACGCACAGCACCACGTCGTCGCCGTGCGAGCGGACGTAGGCCAGCACCGACGGGTTGGTGCCGCCCATCTCCAGGTACTCGCCCAGGCCGAAGGCGTGGTGCCGCTTGCGCACCTCGATCAGGTGCCGGGTCCAGTTGAGCAGCGAGGTCGACGAGTTCATCTGGGCCTCGACGTTGACCGCCTGGTACCCGTACAGCGGGTCCATGATGATCGGCAGGTAGAGCCGGCCGGGGTCGCAGGTGGAGAACCCGGCGTTGCGGTCCGGGCTCCACTGCATGGGGCTGCGCACGCCGTCGCGGTCGCCGAGCCAGATGTTGTCGCCCATGCCGATCTCGTCGCCGTAGTACAGGACCGGCGACCCGGGCAGCGACATCAGCAGCGCGGTGAACAGCTCCAGCTGGTTGCGGTCGTTCTCCAGCAGCGGCGCCAGCCGCCGCCGGATGCCGATGTTGGCCTTCATCCGCGGGTCCTTGGCGTACTCCGCGTACATGTAGTCGCGTTCCTCGTCGCTGACCATCTCCAGGGTCAGCTCGTCGTGGTTGCGCAGGAAGATGCCCCACTGCGCACCCGACGGGATGGCCGGGGTCTGGGCCAGGATCTCCGAGATCGGGAACCGGTTCTCCCGGCGCACGGCCATGAAGATGCGCGGCATCAGCGGGAAGTGGAACGCCATGTGGCACTCGTCGCCGCCGACCTCCGGGTCGCCGAAGTACTCCACGACGTCGGTGGGCCACTGGTTGGCCTCGGCCAGCAGCACCCGGCCCGGGTACTCGACGTCCATCACCTTGCGGCAGCGCTTGAGGAAGGCGTGGCTCTCGTCGAGGTTCTCGCAGTTGGTGCCCTCGCGCTCGAACAGGTAGGGCACCGCGTCCAGCCGGAACCCGTCGATGCCCAGGTCCAGCCAGAACCGCAGGACCTCGATCATCGCGTCCTGGACGGCCGGGTTGTCGTAGTTCAGGTCGGGCTGGTGGGAGAAGAACCGGTGCCAGTAGAACTGCCCGCGGATCGGGTCGTAGGTCCAGTTCGAGGTCTCGGTGTCGACGAAGATGACCCGCGCGTCGGCGTAGCCGGAGTCGTCGTCGGCCCAGACGTAGAAGTCGCCGTAGGGGCCCTCGGGGTTGCGCCGGGACTCCTCGAACCAGGGGTGCTGGTCGGAGGTGTGGTTCATGACCAGGTCGGTGATCACCCGGATGCCGCGCTTGTGCGCCTCGTCGACCAGCACCACGAAGTCGTCGACCGTGCCGAACTCGGGCAGCACCGCGCGGAAGTCGCGGATGTCGTAGCCGCCGTCGCGCAGCGGGGAGTCGTAGAACGGCGGCAGCCACAGGCAGTCCACGCCGAGCCACTGGATGTAGTCGAGCTTCTCGGTGAGCCCGCGCAGGTCGCCGGTGCCGTCCCGGTCGGAGTCGCTGAACGCCCGGACCAGGACCTCGTAGAAGACCGCGCGCTTGTACCAGTCCTGGTCGACGTCGATCGCCCGGGCGTGCTCGTAGTCGTCGGCGGACGTCTCGACCAACTGGTCGTCCGCGTCGGTGGGTGGGTAGGCGTCGGCGAGGGTGGTGTTCGGGGCGGCCTGCTGGTCGGTCGACATCGAGGTATCAGGTCCCTACCGGACGGGGGCGAGGGGCACGGGCGGTCCGCTCCCGCCGGGCAGGGCCGGCGCCGCCCGCGCGGCGGGATCCGGCCGCCGGCGCACAGCGTAGCTCCGATTTCGCGGTTCCGAAGGTCCTGACCGGAGATCCACCCGGGCGCAGCCGGCACCGGGTGAAGATCGTTCCGCGAGGGTGGCTGCGTGCAATTGCAGCAGGCCAGAGCACCGGCGAGCCGGGCCTCGTCGAGAGGGCGAGCCGGCTGGAGCGCGGGCCGGGGCGCCGGAGGTCGGGGGTCCTCGCGCGACGGGCCGGGGCGATGGTCGTACCGTCCTGGGGCGCCGCGGTCGTCCTCGCAGACTCTGCGTGCTCCTCGCACGTGCCGTGGTCCTGCCGTGGACTCTGCGAGGAGCACGCCGCCTCGGCGAGGACCGCGTGTGATCACGCAGGGCGACGATCGAGATCGGTGACCGATCAGTACAGCGTGCTGACCTCCACCAGGTGGAACGCCACCGCGATCCACAGCACCACCGCGCCGGCCAGCACCAGCGCGACGCTCCACAGGCGGGTGGCCCAGCGCTGCCGGCCCGCCCAGGCGAGCACCGCGTTCCCGACCAGCACGACCGGCCCGCCGCCGAAGGCGACGATGCTCAGCACCTGCAGGGTCACCAGCAGCGGGTCGAACGTGGCGTTCGTCTGCAGGGTGCCGAGCATCGTGATCACCGTGACCGCCCAGCCGGCCAGCACGACCAGCATCAGCAGCGCGGTGAGCCGGCTGAGCCGGTAGCCGAGCAGCCCCCCGGTCCGACAGCGCGAGCGTGGCGCCGTAGCGCCGCCGGACCAGCGCCCCGGCCGGCCACATCAGCACGGTCAGCACCAGCACCACCAGGGCGCCGTGGAGCAGCGGCAGCGGCAGCAGCAGCGCCGCGGAGCGGTACCAGGGCGCGCGCTCGTAGACCATGAACGGCGAGGCCAGGTCGAAGCTGAACCGCACCACCTCGCCGTCCTCCACCACGGCGGCCAACCGCTGCTCGCTGTCCGGGTCCTGCCAGACGAACGGCTCCACCTCGACCCACCGGCGCTGCTGCCCGGCCAGGCCCGGGTAGACCGGCGCGCTGAGCCCGCCGTCCGGCCCGACGCCCAGCACGGTCTGGCCGACCAGGCCCAAGGCGCTGAGGAAGGTCGACTCGGACCGCCGCGAGGTGATCCAGGTGCCGGCCATCATCTCGGCGTGCTCGGCCGCGACGGCCGGACCGACCCGGGTGGCGGTCGGCGGCGGGCCCGGGAAGTAGCGGTCGGCGAACTCCTCGAACAGCGCGAGGCGCAGCGCGCCCGAGGCGCCCTCCCGGCCGTTGCTGTTGACCACCACGTACAACCCGGTCTGCTCGGCGGTGAACAGGTGCAGCGCGGAGTGGAAGGCGTTGGTGTCCCCGCCGTGGCCGATGACCTCCCGGCCGTTGACGTTCGACTCGAAGAAGCCCAGCCGCATCCGGTTCAGCGGCGGCACCACGTCCAGCGCGGTGTCGTGCATCTGCGCGGCCGTCTCCGGGCGCAGGATCCGCCGCTCGTCCAGCTCGCCGTCCTGCAGGTGGGCGAGCATGAACCGGCCCATGTCCGCGGCGCTGGCCGACATCGATCCGGCCGGGCCCACGCCGATGATCTCGAAGGGCACCCGGTCACCGGAGGCGAGCAGGTAGCCGTGGGACATCTGCCCGGCCAGCTCCGGCGGCAGCGGCTGGGCGAAGGTGGAGTCGCGCATGCCGAGCGGCTCGAAGACGTGCGTGCGGACGTAGTCGTCGAACGGCTCCCCGGAGACCCGCTCGACGACGTAGCCGGCCAGCGCGGTCGCCCAGTTCGAGTAGGCGGGGGTCGTGCCGGCGGGGAAGATCCGCTCGGGCACCCACCGCCGGAGGATCTCGTCGTAGCGCGGCACCTCCGTGGCCGTGGTGCCCAGCAGGTCTGGGTGTCCACGAGGGACCTCTCGGATCGGGAGTGTCCGCCGGCGGAACGCCGGCGCACGGTCGCTGGAAGTCTCGGTCGGATCGGGGCCGCAGTCGTCGGGCCGGCGGACGATCTGCGGGGTCCGCCTCCCGGACGGCCCGCCCGCCACCCGTCCTCCTTGCGGACGACCCGCCCCGTCCACCCGCCCGCCCCTTCCCCGCCATCCGGTGGGCGGGAGTCAGCGGCGGGGGGTGACCAGGCCGGTCTCGTAGGCGAGCACGACCGCCTGCACCCGGTCGCGCAGGCCCAGCTTCGCCAGCACCCGGCCGACGTGCGTCGTGACCGTGGTCCCGCTGACCACCAGCCGGGCGGCGATCTCGCCGTTGGACAGGCCCTCGGCCATCAGCAGCAGCACCTCGTGCTCGCGCGCGGTCAGCAGGTCCGGGGCAGGGCCGGCGGGGACCGGGCGACGTCGCGGCGGGCGAACTCGTCGAGCGGCCGGCGGGTGATCGCCGGGGACAGCATCGCGTCCGGCGCACCCTCGCGCAGCAGCGAGACGGCCTGCCGCAGCT
>DASQMQ010000159.1:0-6228 GCA_035645455.1 Pseudonocardia sp. | reverse complement strand
GTCCAGCGAGTCGACCACGTACGGCGCGGTGAACAGGCCCGCCGCGACCAGGTCGGCGGCCGGCGCCCCGGACGCGCGGTGGCGCTGGTAGGCGGCGACGTCGTACACCGGGACCATGGCCTCGTCGGCCAGCAGCGCGGGGACGTTCGGGGCCGGGAGCGAGGTGGTCAGGGTCGCCTCCAGCGGCCCGGTGGCCGCGGCCGTCGCGCCGGGCAGGCCGCCGGCGAAGTCGGGGTTCTCGGCCAGCTGGAAGGTCAGCAGCGCGGCCAGCGCGGCCCCGTCCAGGGGCGCCCCGTTCTGGAAGGTGATGCCCTCGTCGAGCCGCAGCACCCAGGACAGCGGCTCCGGGTTGGTCAGCTCGGCCAGCACCCACGGGCTCGGTTCGCCCTCCCGTTCGGGGCGCATCAGCAGCTCGACGTAGCCGAACTCCGGGCCCCAGTACCCGCTCTCCAGCGGGTCCAGGTCGTCGATCGCGAAGCCCGTGGCCAGGGTCAGCGTGCGCGGTGCGTCGGCCGGTGGGGCTCCGCCACCGCCGGTCGTGGCGCACCCGCTGATCAGCAGGGCCAGCAGGGCCAGCAGCACGGCCGCCCGCCGTGGTCGGGGTTCTCCGGGCAGGGGGTAGCGCGAACTCACCGGACGTCGCCTCCAGCACTCCGTGGATGACCGCCTTGCGCCGTGGCCGGTCTCCTGGCTGACAGGCGGTGCCCGGGGACACCAGCCCCTCCCGCCTTCCCGGACCGCAGTCCAGTGGCTGCCGGCGCGAGCCGGCGTGGGAGCGACGAACCTGATCACAGTGGCGAAGGCCGCGCCGGCATCGCACCGGACTTCCCGAGCACCACGACCCGATGAACGTAGCATCCGTGGCACCTGCACCAGAGTGGCGATAATCGCCTTGCCGCGGGGTCCCGGGAGGCGCAGTGGCACTACTGCGCGGTGGCACTACTGCGCGGCCGTGCTCCGGGGAACCGGATGACCGGTGGACCCGCGGCGAGCGGCTACCCGGCCGCGGCCTTCCGGGCGAGGTAGATCGTGTTCGTCGCGGCGCGGTCCTGCAGCGGGTTGTCGAAGCTCACCACGTCCGCCCGGACCCGCCCGAACACTTCCGCCAGCCGCGCGGTGAAGGCGTCGTCGGGCGGGTCGTTGGACCAGAGCGCGAACACCCCGTCCGGCTGCAGGCACTCGGCGACCCGCGCCAGCCCGGCCGGCTGGTAGAAGTCGGCGTGGTCGGGGTGGAGCAGGTGGCGCGGCGAGTGGTCGATGTCGACCAGCACGGCGTCGAACCGGCGGCCGGGGTCGGCCGGGTCGAGCCCGTTCCCGGACCGCAGCAGCGCGAAGAAGTCGCCGTGCAGCAGCGTGCACCGCGGGTCCGCGGTCAGCTCCCGGCCGGCCGGGATCAGGCCCTCGGCGTGCCACTCGATCACCTCGCCGAGCGCCTCCACCACCAGCAGCGAGCCCACGTCCGCGCTCTCCAGCACGGTCCGCGCGGTGTAGCCCAGACCCAGCCCGCCGACGGCCACGTCGAGCTGGTCGCCGGTCAGCTCGACCAGCGCGAGCCCGGCGAGCTCCACCTCGGCCACGGTGAACAGGCTCGACATCAGGAACTCCTGGTCGAGCTTGATCTCGTAGACCTCCCGGTCCACCAGCGGGTCCCAGCGCCGGCGCAGCACCAGCTCGCCCAACGGCGTCGGCCGCCAGTCCAACTCCTGGAACCGCTTGCTCATCCGGTCGTCCCGGCCGCTGCGCTCACGACCGTGACGGTAGCCGCGGTCACCGCGAGGATCGTCGGACCCGGAGGTTTCGCCGCAGCGTTGCCGGGAATCCCGCTACTGTCACACTCCGAGCGGCCCGTCCCCTGGTCGGCCGCAGCCCCGGACCCCGGCATCGGTTCTACGATGCTTCCTGGAGCTGCCCCGTGCGCCACCACTACGCACCCGTCGCGCACTCGTGTCCGACCGTGCGGGCGGATCTGCGTGCCTTCCTGTCGACGTACCGGTTCGACGACCAACTCGTCCAGGACACGGTCCAGGTCGCGAACGAGCTCGCCGCCAACGCCGTCGCCCACGCGCGGACGACCTTCTCGGTCACCCTCACCCTCATCGGAGGCATGCTCCGCCTCGAAGTGGCCGACGGGTCCGCGCAACCCCCGTGCCTGCAACCGCGTCAGCCGCCCACCGACCGGGGCCACGGCCTGCGGATCGTCGACGCCCTGACGACCGCGTGGAGCGTCACCCCGACCGGTACCGGCAAGATCGTCCGGGCCGACCTCGCCATCCGGTGAGCCCCGCGGTCACCGCGGCTGCCGGGCCGACCAGCGGTCCAGCAGCGCGGGGATCTCCTCGGCCAGGAAGGCGTAGAAGTCGCGCATCCGGGTCAGCCGGGCCGCGGCCTCGCCGTGGGCCTCGACCAGGGCGAGGCCGTCGTCGGCCAACCGGGCCAGGGCGTCGAACCGGTCGCGCTTGACCACGCCGGCGTCCGTCCAGGCGTCCCCGGACAGCCGGTAGTGGTCGCGGCGGCTGCCCGGGGACGGGCTGCGCTGCAGCAGCCCGGCCTGCTGCAGCGAGCGCACCGCGCCGGACACCGCGGCCGGGCTCACGCCCAGGTGGCCGGCGATGTCGGCGCCGGTGAGGGTCGCGGCGTCGGTGCACACGAACAGCGCCAGTACCCGCGCCGACATGCGCTGCATGCCCATCCCGGTCAGCACCAGCGCGAACCGCTCCACGTAGTCGCGGAGCACCGCGTCGTCGGCACCGGGCATGTGCCCATCCTGCCCGATGCGCTACAGTCTTCACACATTCATGAACACTGTGAAGGCATCGGCACCGCGAAGGACTCAGATGCGCATCCTCCTGCTCACGGCCGGCAGCCGTGGTGACGTCGATCCGTTCGTCGCGCTGGCCCGGCGGGCGCAGCGGGCGGGGCACGAGGTCCGGCTCGGGGTGACCCGCGAGTTCGTGGCCGACGTGCGCGCAGCCGACGTCGACGTGGCCGAACTCGACGGCGACTACGCGGCCCTCGTGGCGGCGCAGGGCGTCTCCCCGCTGGCTGCGATGCGGTCGTACCGCACGACGATCGCGCCGATGCTGGCCGGGATCCTGCGCTCGGCCGCCCGCGCGGCCGTCGAGCACCGCCCCGACGTCGTCGTGCACCACCCGAAGGTCCTCTCGGCGCCGCTGGCGGCCGCCCGGCTCGACGTGCCCTGCGTGCTGGGCGAGATCGTGCCCGTGGTCACCCCGACCGGGGAGTTCGCGGCCGCGGGGGTGACCACCCTCGACCTCGGGCCGCTGAACCCGCTCACCTACCGCCTCTCCGCCGCCGCGGCCGCGATGTTCGCCGGACCGCTGCGGGAGATCCGCGCGGAGCTCGGCCTGCCGCGGCGCGGCGGGCTGCCCGGGCCGGCCCGGAGCCTGGTGCCGGTCAGCCCGGCGCTGCTGCCGCGGCCGTCGGACTGGCCGGCCACGACGGTCATCACCGGCGCCTGGCAGGCCGGTCCGGCCCCGGCCCCGGCCCCGGTGGACGTCGAACTCGACGAGTTCCTGGCGGCGGGCCCGGTCGTCTACGCGGGCTTCGGGTCGATGGCCGCAGGCGATCCCGTCGCCCGTGGGCGGGCCGTGGTCGTCGCCGCCCGCGCCGCGGGTCTGCGCATCCTGGTCTGCACCGGCTGGGGCGGCCTGGCCGTTCCCGACGACGTCCACGGCGCGGACGTGCTGGTGCGCCGCGCCGTCGCGCACGCGGCCGTCCTGCCGCGGTGCGTGGCTGCCGTGCACCACGGTGGCGCGGGGACGGTGCACGCCGTCGTCCGGGCCGGGCTGCCGTCGGTGGTCGTGCCGTTCCTCGCCGACCAGCCGTTCTGGGGCGCGCTGCTGCACCGGCGCGGGCTGGCCGCCCGGCCGGTGCCCGCCCGCCGGTGCACTGCCGCCCGGCTCGGCGCCGCCCTCGCCGAGCTTCCCGAGCGGTCCGCCGTGCGGGCCGTCGGGGAGCGCATCGCCGCCGAGGACGGTTGCGGCGCTGCGCTCGCGGTGCTCTCCGAGTTGGCCTGAGGCGCCCTCCGGCGGCGCGGACGGGCCGGATCCGGAATCATCGGCGCCCCCGAGTCCGCCCCGAGTCCGCCCCCGCGGCCGCGCAACGAGAGGAACCGGATGAACGAGGGCACGCTCCGCCGGCTCGCCGAGCACCTGCTGACCGACCTGCCCACCGAGATCCCCGACCCGCTGGAGCGGGCGCCGGTGGCGGACGCGATCGGCACCGCGCTGACGCGTCCGGAGGGCACCGGCACCCGGGCCCTGACCGAGGCGCTGTCCAGCCACGACGCGACCCGCCGGTGGATGCTCCTGCACGCGGAGTCCCCGCCGGGTGTGGACGTCCTGGACGAGCCGGGTTCCGAGGGGAACCGCTGACCGATCCACCGCGGCGCCGGGATCGGCAGGGATCGGTGCGGACCGGCAGCCCGCCGCGCCGTCCGGACCGCCGCCCACTGGTACGTCCGGGTGCACCGCATCCGGCCTGGTCGACCCTGCCACGATTGCGCTCCAGCGTGACGGGGGAGCGACGATGTCTTCTGATCCATCCGACTGGGCCGCGCCGGGCTCGGGACAGCACCGGCCCGACCCGGTGCCGCTGAGCGGCGGCGACCGCCCACCGGGACCGCACGAGCGGCCCAAGCCCGGCATCGTCCCGCTGCGCCCGCTGGGGGTCTCGGAGATCCTGGACGGCGCGATCAGCTACATCCGCAGCAACCCGGTGACCACGCTCGGGTTGTCGGCGGTGGTCATCGCGATCACCCAGCTGGTCCAGCTGCCGCTCTCCACCTACGTGCTCGGCCGGGTGCCCGCCGTACCGGCGACCGCGACCTCCGCCGATCTCACCGCGCTGCTCGCGGCGACCCTCGGGAGCGCCGCGCTGGGCGGTCTGGTCAGCTTCGTCGCCGGCACGATCCTCACCGGGCTGCTCATCACCGTGCTCGGCCAGGCCGTGCTCGGCCGGCGGACGCCGCTCGGCGGGGCCTGGGCGGCCACCCGCGGACGCGTCCCGGGCCTGCTCGGGCTGTCGCTGCTGACCACCCTGGTGCTGGTGGTCGTGGTGGTCGTCGGATTCCTGCCGGGGGTGCTCGTCGCGGCGCTCGGCGGCTCCGGCGGGGTGCTGCTGACCGTGGTCGGCGGGCTCCTCGCGGCCGCGGTGGCGATCTTCCTCGGGGTGGCCTGGTCGATGATCACCCCGGCCTACGTGCTGGAGGGCATCCCGGCGATGAGCGCGTTCCGGCGCTCCTACCGCCTGGTCCGCCCGCAGTGGTGGCGGATCTTCGGGATCCTGCTGCTCGGCGCGATCATCACCACGATCATCGGGGTGGTGCTGGGCCTGCCGTTCGGGTTCGTGACCACGCTGCTCGACGGCTCGCCCGACCCGACGACGGGGACCGTCCCGACACCCGGGCTCGCCGGCTCGGTGGTCACCGCGGTGGGCTCGATCGTGGTCGGCACGATCACCGCGCCGTTCGGGGCCGGGATCAGCGGGCTGCTCTACCTCGACCAGCGGATGCGCCGGGAGGCCTTCGACCTGGAACTGCTGCGGGCCGCGCAGTCCCCGGGCGCCCCGCTGCCCGGCGCCCCGGACCCCGACCCGGGGATCCCGCACCCGCCGCGATGACCGCCCCGGCGGTCCTGCCCGACCGGGACGAGGCCCGGGACGCGGCCGTCCGCGAGCTGTCCGACCCGGTCTACGCCGCGGACGACCCGGCCTGGCCGGAGCGGGCGGCGCGCTGGGTGCTCGCGCGGCTGTCCGACCTGCTGGACGCGGTGGCCGAGGCGGCACCCGGCGGCTACGGCGGGCTGCTGGTGCTGGCCGCGCTCGTGGTGCTCGCCGTGGTCGCGGTCCGGCTGCGGCTGGGCCGCATCGGCCGGTTCGCCACCGCGCGGCCGGCCCTGTTCGAGTCCGCGGACCGGACCGCGCAGGACCACCGGCGGGCCGCCGACGCCCACGCCGCGCGCGGCGAGTGGGCCGAGGCGGTGCGCGAGCGGCTGCGCGGGATCGTCCGCGGCCTGGAGGAGCGCGACCTGCTCGAACCGAGCGCCGGGCGGACCGCCGACGAGGCCGCCGCGCAGGCCGGGCTCGCCCTGCCGGACTGCGCCGAGGACCTGCGCGCGGCCGCCCGGACCTTCGACGAGGTCTGCTACGGCGGCCGCCCCGCCGGGCCCGGGACCGACGCGCACCTGCGCGACGTCGACGACCTGGTGC
>DASQMQ010000158.1:0-14118 GCA_035645455.1 Pseudonocardia sp. | reverse complement strand
TCGGTGGGGACCGGGACCGTCATGCGCCCGGACACCCTGCGCCGCTACGCGCGGGCGGCCGGGTTCGACGGTGCCGAGGTGCTGGACATCGACAACGACTTCTTCCGCTTCTACCGGCTTTCTACCGGCTGACCCCGGCCTGACCGCTGATCGGTGCCGTGGTCGGCGCGGCAGGGTAGCGGCGGGCGTAGCGGGTGGGTGACTCGCCGAACAGGTCGCCGAAGTCGCGCACCAGGTGGGCCTGGTCGGCGTAGCCGAGCCGGCCGGCCAGGACGGCCCAGTCCACCCGGCCGCCGGCCGCGATCCGCTCGGTCACCTCGTGCAACCGGTAGCGGCGGATCACCCACTTCGGGCCGATCCCGACGTGCTCGGCGAACAGCCGCTGCAGCCGCCGGACGCTGCTGCCGGTGGCCGCGGCCAGCTGGTCGACCCGGCGGATGTCGGGGTCGGCGACGACCAGGGCCACCGCGGCGCCCGCTTCCTGCGCGGCGTCGTCGGGGACGGGCCGGGGCAGCTGGTGGCGCAGCCAGTCCTCCAGCGCGGCCACGGTCACCGGCTCCGCCGGGGCGCCGGACAGCCCGGCCAGGTCACCGGCGGGGACGGCGCGATCGGTCAGCTCGGCCACCGGCCGGTCGGTGAAGGCCCGGAAGGCGCCGGGCCGGAACGCCGCGCCGACCACCCGTCCGGTCCCGGACAGCACCCGGACCACGTGCCGGCTCGACACGCCGTGCACCTCCGGTGCGGCGCCCGGGCGGACGGTGAGGTGCACGGTCGGGTACGGGACGATCTTCTGCCGGTACGGGGTGGCGTAGTCCCACTCCACCGCCCAGTAGTGGGCCACGAACGGCGCCAGGTCGGGGGCCGGCTCCGGGAAGGCGTGGCGCTGGTGGCGCATCCAGGCGCCGTCCAGCTCCCGCGGGTCGCGCTCGGCCACGGTCACCCTCGGGTCCCCCGTCACTCGCCCCGCCTCCGCACCGGACTCCCGCCCGCTCGTCGGCGCCCACCCGCGGCGCGCCGGACCGGTCTGCCGGGGCCCAGTCTGTCGGGCGGCTGTCGCGTTCCTTCAAGACGCCCCGCCGGGCCGGCCCTACCCTCGCCGGCATGGCAACCGCACTGCTCCCGTCCCGGCTCGTCGCCGGGGCCGCCGCCCCGCACGCCGCGCTGGTCCGCGCGGCGGCCGGCACCCCGCTGTCCGCGCCCACCCCGTGCGCGGAGTGGGATCTCGCCGGACTCGTCCGCCACCTGCTGTACTGGGCCCCGTTCCTGGCCGCGTCGGGCCGGCGGGCCGAGCCCGTGCCGGTCGCCGCGACCGAGTCGGAGGTCGCGCTGGACGACTGGCCGGACGCCCTGGACGCGGCCCGCGCGGACATCGTCGCGGCCTGGTCCGACCCGGGGGCGTGGGAGGGCACCACCACGATGGGCGGGCCGGACGCGCTGCCGGCGCCGATGATCGGCGGCATGGTGGTCGGCGAGCTCGTCGTGCACGGCTGGGACCTCGCCCGCGCCGCGGGCGTGCACCCGCAGTGGCCGACCGAGCTGCTGGCCACCGTGCACGACGAGGTGGCCGGCACGGCGCCGCAGGGTCGCGAGATGGGGATCTTCCGGCCCGAGGTGCCGGTGCCCGCGGACGCCCCGCTGCTGGACCGGATCGTCGCGCTCACCGGCCGCGATCCGGCCTGGACGCCCTGACCCCCGACGACCGACCCCCGACGGCGGACCCCGACGGCGGGTCCACCCGACCACATCCGGGGGGACGCGCCGTCCGCGCGCCCGGGGCCGGGTCAGCTGGCGGCGGCGGCCTTCTTCCGGCGGGCGGGCGCCCGGCGGGCCGGGGCCTCGTGCGGGGTGACCAGGCCGCGCAGGAACTGGCCGGTGTAGCTGGACGGGTGCGCGGCGACCTGCTCCGGGGTGCCCTGGGCCACCACCGTGCCGCCGCCCGAGCCGCCCTCCGGGCCCATGTCGATGACCCAGTCACTGGTCTTGATCACGTCCAGGTTGTGCTCGATGACGACCACCGAGTTGCCCTTCTCGACCAGCCCGTTGATCACCAGCAGCAGCTTGCGGATGTCCTCGAAGTGCAGCCCGGTGGTCGGCTCGTCGAGGATGTAGACCGTGCGGCCGTTGGACCGCTTCTGCAGCTCGCTGGCCAGCTTGACCCGCTGGGCCTCACCGCCGGACAGGGTGGGCGCGGGCTGGCCCAGCCGCACGTACCCGAGCCCGACGTCGACCAGGGTGCGCAGGTAGCGGCTGATCGAGTTGATCGGGGCGAAGAACTCCGCGCCCTCCTCGATCGGCATGTCCAGCACGTCGGCCACGGTCTTGCCCTTGTAGTGCACCTCCAGGGTCTCCCGGTTGTACCGGGCGCCCTTGCACACCTCGCACGGGACGTAGACGTCCGGCAGGAAGTTCATCTCGATCTTGATGGTGCCGTCGCCGGAGCAGGCCTCGCAGCGCCCGCCCTTGACGTTGAAGGAGAACCGCCCGGGCTGGTAGCCGCGCACCTTGGCCTCGGTGGTCGCCGCGAACAGCTTGCGGACCTGGTCCCAGACCCCGGTGTAGGTGGCCGGGTTGGACCGGGGGGTGCGCCCGATCGGCGACTGGTCGACCCGGACCAGCTTGTCCAGCTCGTCCAGCCCGGTGATCCGGGTGTGCCGGCCGGGGACCTGCCGGGCGCCGTTGAGCTTGTTCGCCAGCACCGTGGCCAGGATGTCGTTGATCAGCGTGGACTTGCCCGATCCGGACACCCCGGTGACCGACACCAGGCAGCCCAGCGGGATGTCGACGTCGATGCCGCGCAGGTTGTGCTCGCGCGCGCCGATCACGGTGAGCTTGCGCTTCGGGTCCACCGCGCGGCGGGTCGCCGGCAGCGGGATCGACCGCCGCCCCGACAGGTAGGCCCCGGTCAGCGAGGTGTCGTGGGACTCGAGCCCGGCCACGTCGCCGCTGTAGACGATGTGGCCGCCGTGCTCGCCGGCCCCCGGGCCGATGTCGACCGCCCAGTCCGAGGCCCGGATGGTGTCCTCGTCGTGCTCGACGACGATCAGCGTGTTGCCCAGGTCGCGCAGCCGGACCAGGGTCTGGATCAGCCGCCGGTTGTCGCGCTGGTGCAGCCCGATGGACGGCTCGTCGAGCACGTACAGCACGCCGACCAGGCCGGAGCCGATCTGGGTGGCCAGCCGGATGCGCTGGGCCTCGCCGCCGGACAGCGAGCCGGCCGCCCGGTCCAGCGAGAGGTAGTGCAGCCCGACGTCGAGCAGGAAGCCCAGCCGGGCCTGCACCTCCTTGAGCACCCGCCCGGCGATCATCGCCTGTCGGGCGTCGAGCTCCATGCCGTCCAGGAACGCCGAGCACTCGGCGACCGACATCGCCGAGACCTCGGCGATCGAGCGCGGACCCTGCTCGCGGTGGGTCAGCGTGACCGCGAGCACCTCGGGCTTGAGCCGGGCGCCCTTGCAGGTCGGGCAGGGCACGTCGCGCATGTAACCCTCGTAGCGCTCGCGCTGCGAGTCGGACTCGGTCTGGTCCAGCCGGCGCTCCAGGAACGGGATGACGCCCTCGTAGTTGGCGTAGTACGAGCGCTCGCGGCCGTACCGGTTGCGGTAGCGCACGTGCACCTGGTCGCCCGAGCCGTGCAGCACCGCCTTCTGCTGGGCCGCGGTGAGCTTGCGCCACGGGGTGTCCATCCGGAACCCGACCGCCTTGGCCAGGCCCTCCAGCAGCCGGCCGAAGTACTCCGCGGAGTGCCCGCCGGCCCACGGCGCGATCGCCCCGCCGGCCAGGCTGGCGTCGGGGTCGGGGACGACCAGCTCCGGGTCGACCTCCTTCTTGATGCCGAGCCCGGCGCAGTCCGGGCAGGCGCCGTAGGGCGAGTTGAACGAGAACGTGCGCGGCTCCAGGTCGTCCAGGCTCAGCGGGTGGCCGTTCGGGCAGGCCATCCGCTCGGAGAACCGGCGCTCGCGGTGCGGGTCGTCGTCGGGCAGGTCGACGAAGTCGAGCACGATCAGGCCGTCGGCCAGCCGCAGCGCGGTCTCCACCGAGTCGGTGAGCCGCTGCTTGGCCGAGTCCTTGACCGCCAGCCGGTCGACCACCACGGAGATGTCGTGCTTCTCCTGCTTCTTCAACGTCGGCGGGTCGGTGAGCTGGTGCAGCGTGCCGTCGACCAGCACCCGGGAGTACCCCTGCTGCTGCAGCGAGGTGAACAGGTCGACGAACTCGCCCTTGCGGGTGCGCACCACCGGGGCGAGCACCTGGAACCGGCTGCCCTCCGCCATCGCCAGCACCTGGTCGACGATCTGCTGCGGGGTCTGGCGCTCGATCACGTGCCCGCAGACCGGGCAGTGCGGCACGCCCGCGCGCGCGTAGAGCAGCCGCAGGTAGTCGTAGACCTCGGTGATCGTCCCGACGGTCGAGCGCGGGTTGCGGTTGGTCGACTTCTGGTCGATCGACACCGCCGGGGAGAGGCCCTCGATGAAGTCGACGTCGGGCTTGTCCATCTGGCCGAGGAACTGGCGGGCGTAGGCCGAAAGCGACTCGACGTACCGGCGCTGGCCCTCGGCGAAGATCGTGTCGAAGGCCAGGCTGGACTTGCCGGACCCGGACAACCCGGTGAACACCACCAGGCTGTCGCGCGGGATGTCGAGGTCGACGCCGCGCAGGTTGTGCTCGCGGGCGCCGCGCACGACCAGCCGCGGGGCCTCGCCCGCCCGGCGGCGGTCCGCGCCGGTGGGCGGCACGCGGCCGGCGCCGTCGGCGACCGGCCCGACCACGCGGTCGGCGCGGTCGGCGCGGTCGGCACCGCCGTCGGAACTGCCATGGGCCACGGGGGGAGCCTCCTGGGATCGGTCCGCGGGGCCTTCCGGGCACCCGCGGTTCCATGCTAGGCGCGGCCACCGACGAGAACCCGTCGGACCCGTCCCCGGCCGGGGACCGCAGGCCGGGCGGACCGGTCCGGGGCCGGGCCGCCGCCGTCGAGGATCGCACGCACGTTCGAAGATCCGCGCGTCGGGGCCGGGCACCGGCGGTTCCCCCGGGTCTACTGTGATCGGGTGGGAGAACCGAACGTCTGGTCCGTGGCCCGCCTCGACGACTCCGGCGAGCGCCGCGCCGGCGTCTCCGTGAACGGCTTCGAGATGCCCTGCGACGTCCCCCTCGACGACGTGCCCGAGCCCACCGGGGCGACCCCGTTCGGCCTGCTGGCCGGATCGCTGGCCGCGTGCACGGCGATGTCGGTGCGCACCTTCCTGCACCGCTGGCGGATCGAGCCGGGCGAGGTCGAGGTGCGGGTCGCGGTCCGGGCCGGGCAGCCGCCGATGATGGACCGGCGGGTGGTGGTGCAGGGCGAGGTCGACCGCGACCTGCGCGAGCAGCTGGCCGGGGAGATCGCCACCACCCCGGTCACCCGGCTGCTGCGCGACGCGGTGACCATCCGCACCGTGCTGACCACGGGGACCACGCCCACCCCGGGGTGACCGCGCGGCCGACCGGCCGCGGTCAGCGCTGGTAGCCGCGGCGCATGTCGTCGACGACCAGCGGCCGGTCCAGCGTGGAGGGCTCCAGGTCGAGCGGGCCGCGGTCGCGCGGGAACACCGCGGCGGCGGCCAGCACCTCGGCGTCGAGAAAGCGCAGCGGCGGCGCGGACGGCGAGAGCTCCAGCTCGGGCGGGACCGGGCCGGGCGCGGCGAGCACGAAGCCCCAGTCGCCGAAGCTCGGCACGTGCACGTGGTACGGGCGCCCGGCCAGCCCGGCCGAGTCGACGGTGCGCACCGTCCGCCAGAACGCCGTGGGCGTCGAGTACGGGCTGCCGGCCTGCACGGTGACCGACCCGCCGGGTGCCAGCACCCGGGCGACCAGCCCGTAGAACTCGGTGGAGTAGAGCCGGCCCAGGACCGGGGTGTCGGGGTCGGGCAGGTCGACCACGACCGCGTCGAACGCGGCCGGCGGGGAGCCCCGCAGCCAGCTGAAGGCGTCGGCGAGGACCAGCCGCACCCGGGGGTCGTCCAGCGCGCCGGCGTTCAACGCGGCCAGCCGGGTGCGGGCCAGCTCCACCACCGCCGGGTCCAGCTCGACCTGCACCACCTCGCGGACCGACGGGTGGCGCAGCAGCTCGCGGGCCGCCAGGCCGTCCCCGCCGCCGAGCACCAGCACCCGCTGCGGGTCGCGGGCCAGCACCGGGTGCACCAGCGACTCGGTGTAGCGGTGCTCGTCGCGGCTGGAGAACTGCAGGTCGCCGTCCAGGAACAGGCGCACGTCGTCGCCGCGCTGGGTGAGCACGATCTGCTGGTAGGCGGTCCGCTGCGCGGCCACCACGGGGTCGCGGTAGAGCCGCTGCTGCGCGCTGACCTCGATGTCGCGGGCCTGCACGAGCAGCACGCCCAGCAGCGCGGCGGCCGCGAGCAGGGCCGCCGCGGCGGCGACCCGGGCGCGCCGGCTCATCCAGGTGCGCAGCAGGAACGCCGCCACCACGGCCGCCGCCACCAGGTTGACCATGCCGGTGAGCGCCGCGCCCCGGATCTGCCCGGCCAGCGGCAGCAGCAGGAACGGCCAGACCAGCCCGCCCACCACGGCGCCGGCGTAGTCCGCGGCGTTGAGGTCGGCGAGCAACCGCCCGGCACCGGTGGCGCCGTCCCCCGCTCCGTCCCCGGTGGTCCGACCGCGCTGCAGCAGCGTCATCAGCAGCGGCACCTCGGCGCCGACCAGGATGCCGAGGACCGCGGTCGCCGCGATCAGCACCGCGGTGCTGGTGCCCTGGAAGGAGAAGGCCACGTACAGCGTGGCGGCGCTCAGCCCGCCGGCGACGCCGAGCAGGATCTCCACCGCGACGAACGCGGTGGCCGCGTGCCCGAGCAGGGGCTTGGCCAGCAGGGCACCGGCGCCGAGTGCCGCGACGAAGCCGGCCACGATCAGCGAGGTCTCGGTGACGCCGCCGCCGGCCAGCGTGACCGACAGGGTCAGCAGCACCAGCTCGTACACCAGGCCGCACGCCGCGCAGACCGCGACCGCGGCCAGCAGCAGCGGCCGGGCCCGGGTCCCGAGCGGTCGGATGGCGCGGTCCGGCTCCCCGCTCCGGCGCTCGGCGGCCGGCTCCGCCGTCACAACAGGGCCGTCACGACAGGGCCGTCACGACAGGGCCGCGGCGTTCACCACGCCGATCGCGACCAGGCTGGCGCCCACCGCCCACGCCGCGCCGTTCATCTGCGGTTCGTTGACCAGGTTGCGCAGGCGGCCGGGCACGAACGCGTCGAGCAGGCGCAGCGCGACGCCCTGCAGCACCACCCCGATCAGCCCGTAGACCGCCGAGTCGACCAGGCCCTGGCCGAGGGCGTCGTCGCTGGTCAGGATGGCCGTCACGACGATCACCGCGAGGGCCAGGTGGTTGGCGCCGAGCAGGATCGCGGCGTTCGGGTTGCGGTCGAGGTAGACCTGTCGGCGCAGGTTGCCCGGGGTCAGCGCGTCGAGCACGACGAAGCCCAGGCCGAGCACGGCGAACCCGACGACGAAGTAGAGCAGCGTGGCCAGCACCCCCTGGCCCAGCGCGGCTCCGTCGACCGACCCGAACTGCAGCGCGGCGGGCATCACGGTCACGGGGTTCCTCCCGGGGTCGGTCCGGTCACGGTGCAGTGACCGGGGGTCGGTCGGCGCTCACTTGGCGTCGTCGTCGTCGATGTCGCCGGCCGGCGATCCCGGGTCGAACCCGGAGCCGAGGTAGGCGTACTGCCCGTTGCGGTAGGCCCCGTCCAGGTCCTCGACCCGCACGGTGCTGGTCGCGCCGGCCGGGCTGACGACGACGATGTCGTCGTCGTAGCGCAGGTACTCGGTGCCGGCGTCGGTGGCCCGCACGACCGGGACGACGCCGCCGGCGATGGTCGCGGCCGTGCGGTCGACCGGGTCGGTGGACAGGTAGGTGGCGGTGTCCCCGGAGACGCCCTGCTCGTCGAAGGTCCCGTCGACGAAGTCGCGGACCTGGGAGCCCGCCCCGCAGCCGGCCACCAGCAGCCCGGCCCCGAGCAGCGCGGCCAGCCGGCCGGTCCGCCGCGTCACGGGACCCACCTGCTCCGGGTCGTCACGATCACGCCGTTCTCCTCACCGGGATAGAGGTGCCAGGTCTCCCAGGTCCAGCCGCCGCCCGGGAGTGCGGAGCCGGTCAGCGCGGTCAGGGCGTCCCGGGTGCCGGGGAACGTCCCGCACAGCCAGGAGTCCTGCCCCTCGGCCAGCTCCCCCAGGCGCAGCGCGGTGTCCTGCAGCTCGGCGCGCGGCACTGCGGTGATGACGGAGGTCAGTTCGTAGCCGCCGGTGCGGGTGCGGCGCGGCAGCGGCTGCCCGCCCGCGGCCACGGCGTCGCAGGAGACCTGCTCGGTGAGCCGGTGCCCGGGCCGGGTGGCCGACACGGCGTGCGAGGCGCCGAGGACGCCCAGGGTGAGGGTGCCGCCGCGGCGGTCGTCGAGGGCCAGCTCAACCAGCGCGGGCGGGGTCGGCGCCTGCAGCAGCAGGCCCAGCGCGTCGGCCCGCACGTCGCGGGGAGCGACGTCGAGGAGGTGTCGGGTCATCAGCCCACCCGGTGCTCCGGTCCGCGGCCGCGCACGGTCAGGCCACCCCGAGCAGCCGCTGCGCGGTGGCCCGGTCGCGGCGGAAGGCGTCGGTGGGGACCCGGTGCACGACGGTGCCCTTGTCCATCACCGCGATCTCGTCGGCGACCGCGAACGCCAGGTGCAGGTCCTGCTCGACGAGCAGCACCGCCACCCCCTCGGCGCGCATGGTGGCGATCACCCCGGCGACCTGGTCGACGATCGCCGGGGCCAGCCCGTCGGACGGCTCGTCGAGCAGCACCAGGCGGGGGTTGGTGAGCAGCGCCCTGGCGATGGCCAGCATCTGCTGCTCGCCGCCGGAGAGCTGCCCGGCGTACTGGCGCCGCCGCTCGGCCAGCCGCGGCAGCAGGTCGAGCACGCCGTCCACGGTCCAGGTGCCGCTACGCGAGCGCGAGGCCAGCGACAGGTGCTCGGCCACGGTCAGCGTGGCCCACACCCGGCGGCCCTGCGGGACCAGCGCCACCCCGGCCCGGGCGATCTTGTCGGGTCGGCTGCCGGCCAGCTCCACGCCGTCCAGCACGATCGAGCCCGCGGCCACCGGCACCAGCCCGGCCAGGGTCATCACCAGGGTGGACTTGCCGACCCCGTTGCGGCCGAGCAGGCCCAGCGCGGCGCCGGCGGCCAGGTCGACGTCGACGCCGTGCAGCACCCGGCCGCGGTCGTAGCCGGACACCAGCCCGCGCACGGTCAGGAAGCTCACGACAGGAACAGCTCCTCCCGCCGCCCGGTGCCCAGGTAGGCCTCCCGGACGGCCTCGCTGGCGCGGACCTCGTCCGGCGTGCCGGACAGCAGGACCGCGCCCAGGTGCAGCACGGTCACCGCGTCGGCCACCGAGAACACCAGGTCCAGGTCGTGCTCGACGATCAGCAGGGTGATGTCGACCGGCAGCTCGCCGAGCAGCTCGACCAGCCGGGCGCTCTCCGCCGGGCTCATCCCGGCCGCCGGCTCGTCGAGCAGCAGCAGCGACGGCCGGCAGGCCAGCGCCAGGGCCACCTCCAGCTGCTTGCGCTCGCCGTGCGACAGCGCGGGCACGCCGACCGGGCCACGGCCGGCCAGCCCGACCGTGCCGAGCAGTTCCTCGGCCCGTTCGTGGATCTCCGGGCGGCGCCGCGGGATCGGCCACACCCGACCGCCGTCGTGGCGCTGCACGGCCAGCGCGACCGTCTCGGTGGCCGTCATCGAGGCGAACAGGCTGGAGTGCTGCATGGTCTGGCTCATCCCGAGCCGGCAGCGGGCCACCTCGGTCTGCCGGGTGACGTCGCGACCGGCCAGCTCGACCGTGCCGCGGTCCGCCCGCAGCGTGCCGGTGACCAGCTTGAACAGCGTGGACTTGCCGGCCCCGTTCGGCCCGATCAGGGCGTGCCGGGCGCCGGGGGCCACCGCCAGGTCGACCCCGTCCACCGCCTTCAGCGCGCCGAACGAGCGGCTCAGCCCGGTGCAGCGCAGCGCGGCCGCGGTCGTCATGACGGCACCTCGGGCGGTCGGCGTCGGCGCAGCCGCAGCCCGGCCGCACCGCGCGGCAGCAGGTACACCACGAGGATGAACACGATGCCGAGCACCAGCGGGCCGTGGCCGTCCAGGCTGGGCCCGAGGGTCTCGCGGACCAGCACCACCACCGCCGCGCCCAGCACCGCGCCCCACAGCGAGCCGGCCCCGCCGATCACCACCGCGAGCAGTGCGAACGAGGCGGTGAGGAAGCCGAGGTCGGCCGGGGTGACCAGGCGCTGCTGGGCGACCAGCAGCGAGCCGGCGATCCCGGCGACGCTGCCGGCGAAGACGAACACGGCGTACTTGTACACCGCGGTCGGGTAGCCGAGCGCGCGCATCCGGGGCTCGTTGTCCCGGATCCCGCGCAGCGCGGCGCCGAACGGCGACCGGGCCACCAGCCACACCAGCACGAAGCCCAGCACCGCGATCGCCAGCACGTACCAGTACAGGTAGCCGGCGTTGACCAGCGGTTCCCCGGCGATGCGCACCGACGGCACGCCGGTCAGCCCGTTGGCCCCGCCGGTGGCGCTCTCCCAGGTGTTGGCCAGCTGCTGCAGGATCTCGCCGATGGCCAGGGTCAGCATCAGGAAGAACACCCCGCCGGTGCGCACGGTGATCCAGCCGGTGAGCGCGGCGGCGATCGCCCCGACCGCGGCCCCGACCAGCAGCGGCACCGGTGCCGCCGCGGTGAGGTTGATCGACACCCAGCCGGCGGCGTAGGCGCCGGCGCCGAAGTAGGCCGCGTGCCCGAGCGAGGGCAGCCCGGTGATCCCGACCAGCAGGTCCAGGCTGACCGCGAACAGGCCGAACACCAGGACCCGGGTCAGCGTGGTGGTGGCGAACGGGGCCAGGAACAGCGGTGCCGCGGCGAGCACGACGAGCACCACCACCGCGACGAGCCGGGGCACGCCGCGTTGCAGCCGGGAGCGCCCGAGCGGGGCGGCCGGCACGATGCTGGTCTCCTGCACGGCGGTCATCGTGCCCTGGCCCCGACGCCGCCGAGGATCCCCTGCGGGCGCAGCACCAGCACCAGGGCCAGCGCGGCGAACAGCACGAACGAGGCCAGCTCGGGCAGCAGCACCCGGCCCACGGTGTCGATCTGGCCGATGATCAGGGCCCCGAGCAGGGCGCCGCGCACCGAACCGAGCCCGCCGATCACCACCACGACCAGGGCCAGGATCAGCACCGAGGCGTCCAGCCCCGGCCGGGCGCCGTACAGCGGGCCGCCGAGCACGCCGGCGGTGGTGGCCAGCAGCGAGCCGACCGCGAACACAGCGATCTTGAGCAGCCGGTTGTCCACGCCCAGCGCGGACACCATCTCCCGGTCCGCGACCGTGGCCCGGACCAGCGCGCCGACCCGGGTGCGCTCCACGACCAGGTGCACGACCAGGGCCAGCAGCGCGCCGACCCCGATCAGCACCAGCCGGTAGGTCGGGTAGACCGCCCCGAACACCGACACCGACCCGTCCAGTCCCGGCGGGGCCGGCACCGACAGCGGGTCGTCGCCGAACACGATGATCAGCAGTTCGGCGACGACGAACGCCACGCCGAGCGTGAGCAACGCCTGGTCCAGGTGCGACCGGGAGCGCAGCGGCTCGGTCATCAGCGACAGCAGCGCGCCGCCGGCCAGGCCGGCGACCGCGGCGACGGCCAGCGCGCCGAGGAACCCGCCCCAGCTACCGGCCAGCGCCGCGCCCAGGTAGGCCCCGCCGAGGAACAGCGCGCCGTGGGCCAGGTTGAGCACGTCCATCATGCCGAACACCAGCGAGAGCCCCACCGCCAGGATGAACAGCAGGAACCCGATGGCGAACCCGTTGAGGACGCTGACCAGCATCAGGCCGCCGGTTGGCTCTGCGGGCCGAGGTCCTGCACGATCGCGTTCACGAAGGTGCCCCCCGCGTTGTCGACCCGGCGCAGGTAGATGTTCTGCTTCGGGGTCTGGTTCTCGAACTCCCACGGCCCGCGCGGGCTGTCGTCCACGGTCCCGATGCCGCCCAGCGCCTCGCTCAGGGCGTCGCCGTCCAGGGCGGTGGCCGAGCCGAGGGCCCGGTTGAGCACGTTGGCCGCGTCGTAGGCCTGCACCGAGAAGCAGCTCGGCGACTCGCCGTACTTGGCGGTGTAGGCCTCGACGAAGGCGGTGTTGGCCGGGTTGTCCAGCTGGTCGCTGTAGTGCAGCGTGGTCTGCACGCCGAGCGCGGCGTCGGCCTGCTGGGCCAGCACGCTGCCCTCGGTGAGGAAGCCCGAGCCGTACAGCGGGATCGTCGAGGACAGGCCGAACTGCTGGTACTGGCGGACGAAGGTGATCGCCTCGGCGCCGGAGAAGAAGCAGAAGGTGGCCTTGGCGCCGGACTGCTGGATGCCGGTCAGGAACGGCTGGTAGTCCGAGGTGGTGCCGAACGGCGTGGTGGCCGAGCCGATCACGGTGCCGCCACCGGCCTGGAACGCGGCGGTGAAGGCGGCGATGACCTCGTTGCCGGCGGCGTAGTCCGGGGCGATGGCGTAGACGCTGTCGCGGAACCCGGAGGAGGCCAGGTAGGAGCCCATCGCGGCGGCGATCTGGCCGTTGGTGAACGAGCTGCGCCAGATGTAGGGGGTGAGCCCGGCGCGGGTCACGTCCTCGGCGCCGGCGTTCGTGACGACCAGCAGCTTCTTGGACTCGATGAGCAGGTCCCGCACACCCAGCGCGGTGGCCGAGTTCACCAGCCCGACGACCACGTCGACGTTGTCGCTCTGCAGCACCTTCTGCACGGCCGGGACGCCGGTCTGCGGCGTCTCGCCCTCGTCGGCGAGCACCGTCTCCACGGTGTAGTCGCCGAACTTGCCGCCGTTGCCCTCCAGCCAGAGCTCCCAGCCGCGCTGCATGTCGGTGCCGAGCGCGGCGTAGACGCCGGACTGCGGGACGACCAGGCCGACCTTGACCGCGCCGCCGCCCTCGCCACCGCCAGCACCGCCGCCGCCACCGCCGCCGCCGTCCCCGCCGACGCTGCTTCCGCAGGCCGAGAGCACGGGCAGGGTCGCCGCGGCGCCGAACAGCCCGAGCAGGCGCCGGCGGGTGATCAAGGGGTGTTCGGACATCTCGTTCTGTGCTCCTCGTCGAACGGGCTGCAGATGCGGAGGATCGACGGAACTGTGTCGGCTGTCGATCTCGCTGTCAACAATCCCTGGTGATCATCGGGGGACTGCGATTCAATCGTGATTGACCGGATCGCAGCTAAGCTCCGCGGCGTGGACGTCCTGGACAGCTACACCGGGCACGCCGACCCCGGCGGCGCCGCGACCCGCCGTGACCTCGGCGCGCTGAGCATCACCAAGGTCTCCGTCGGGCCCATGGACAACAACGCCTACCTGCTGGTCTGCCGGGCCACGAACGAGGCCCTGTTGATCGATGCGGCCAGCGAGGCCGACCGGCTCGGCGACCTTATCGGCTCCGACGACGGACGCCCCGAGCTACTGCAAACGGTCACCACGCACCGCCATTCCGACCACTGGAAGGCCCTCGCCGCGGTGGTCGGCATGTTCCAGACCCGCCAGATCGCGCACCCGGCCGACGCCGCCGAGCTGCCGGTCCCGGTCGACGACCTGGTCGAGCACGGCGACACCGTCCGGGTGGGGGAGGTCGAGCTGGAGGTGGTGCACCTGCGCGGGCACACCCCCGGCTCGATCGCCCTGCTGCACCGCGGCGCCGACCGCCCGCACCTGTTCACCGGGGACTCCCTCTTCCCGGGCGGTCCTGGCCGGACGACATCTCCGGAGGACTTCGCGGCACTGATGGGCGACCTGGAGTCCCGGGTGTTCGACCAGCTTCCCGACGAGACGTGGGTCTATCCCGGCCACGGCGACGACACCACGCTCGGCGCGGAGCGGCCGTCGCTGCCCGAGTGGCGCGCCCGCGGCTGGTGAGCGACGCCCCGCGCGATCACCGCGAGTAGATCATTACCGTTAAGTAACCCCCCGTTCGGTCGATCCGCAGCCCTCTCTTAGAGTGACCGGGTATCACGCAGTGATCCATGTGCGGTCCGACGACAGGAGCAGGCGTGCGGAGTCCTGG
>DASQMQ010000157.1:0-6667 GCA_035645455.1 Pseudonocardia sp. | reverse complement strand
GGTAGACGTCGTCCATCCTGGTCTCGGTGGCCGACAGCGGGGTGCCGTCGTGCCAGCAGTACCAGAGGACGCGGAAGCCCTGGTAGACCAGACCCTTGTCCCAGAGGGTCTTGAAGGCCCACATGACCGACTCCATGTAGTCCAGGTCGAGGGTCTTGTAGTCGTTGTCGAAGTCCACCCAGCGGGCCTGCCGGGTGACGTAGGCCCGCCACTCGTCGGTGTAGCGCAGCACCGAGGCGCGGCAGGCGTCGTTGAACGCGGCCACGCCCATCTCGTCGATCTCGGACTTGTCCTTGATGCCGAGCTGGTGCTCGGCCTCGACCTCGGCCGGCAGGCCGTGGGTGTCCCAGCCGAACCGGCGCTCGACGTGGCGCCCGCGCATGGTCTGGTAGCGCGGCACGACGTCCTTGACGTAGCCGGTGAGCAGGTGGCCGTAGTGCGGCAGGCCGTTGGCGAAGGGCGGGCCGTCGTAGAAGACGAACTCGTTGCTGCCGTTGTCGCCGGCCGGACGCGCCTCGACCGAGGCCGGGAAGGTCCGGTCGGCCGCCCAGAAGGCCAGGACCTCCTGCTCGACCGCCGGGAACGACGGGTGCGCGGGGACGGAGGGGTAGCGGGACTCGCGCTCGCTCATGGTGGTGCTCCTCGTGCGTGCCTGCTGCTGCCGCACGGGGACGACGCTCGCGCGCCGCGGTACCACCCCGCTTGCCGCGCTCGCCCGGCTGGGCGTGCGACGGCCTCTCGTTCTTCTCGGCTGTGACGGGCCTGCCCCGTCCGGTTCTACTCCGGGGCGCCGGGGCGGCCCGTTTCTTCCGGAGGCTCCCCGGTGATGGCCGGATCGGTGCCTGTGCGTATCAGGGTAACGCCGCGGGGCCAGCGGAATTCCGCCGGGCCGGACGCTACGGAGCCGCGGCCGGGTGCCGCTCGGCCAGGGTGCGGTCCGGGGCGCACCAGCCGCACGGGGTGAAGCCCAGGTCGACGGCCTCGCCCACGGCCAGCGGGATGACCGGGCGGCCGGCCAGCGCCCGGCAGCCGACCAGGTGGTAGCGCGGCTGCTCGTCCACGACCAGCACCTCGTCGGACAACGCGGCCACGATCGCGGCCGCGGCCGGGTCGCGCTCCTCCTCCGGCGGTTCGGCCCCGCTCGGGTCCGGGCCGGGCGGGAGGTCGGTCGACGGGACCTCGCGCACGGTCGGGTCGCCCGGCTGCAGGGCGTCGGGCGGTGCGGAGGCCACCTGGTCGGGTGCGGCAGCGACCGCCGTGGCGTCGCCGGGCCCGTCCGGCACGGCCGCTGCGCCGGCCGGGTCGCGGTCCGCCGGGAGGTCCGTCGGCCAGTCCGCCGGAGCGCTCCCGCGGAGGTCGCCCACCGGCGTGCCGAGGGGCGCCGCACCGACCCCGAACGCGGTCACGGTCGGTGATGCGCTATCGCCCGATGGAGTGGCTGCGGCGGTAGCGCCGGACGGTCGTTCCACAGAGCCGGACGGTTGGGCCGTTGGCATTGAGATCTTGTGCGACATCTTCTGCCGAACGGCCGAATCGGGCCCCGCGGGCGGGTCCCGATCCACACCGGCCCGGCCGCCTCCGAGCGGCGCGGCCACCGTCTCCGGCCCCGCGTCCCCCTCCTGCGTCCCGTCCGCGGACGGGAGGACCGGCAGGATCTCGGTGACCGGCTCGACCTCGGGGCGCGCGTACTGGTCGCGGACCGGATCCGGGCGGTCATCATCGGCCAGACCCGGGTCCGCGGCGCCGACGCGCACCGCGGTCCGCTGCTGCAGCCAGTCCACCACCAGCACCAGGGCCGCGACGGCGCTCACCGCCACGGACACCCAGGCCCACAGCACGCTGCCCGAGAACAGCGCGACCACGAGCAGCCCGAAGGCGATCAGGATGAGGATCAGGACCAGCAGCAGCACGATTCACTCCGGTGGGCGACGGCCCGGCAGCGGTGGGATGCCACCGCACCGCACCGCCGCGAGTCGTTCGCTCCGGTCAGCTACCGGCGTCGGCGCGTTGGCCGTAACCGGTGGCCGCGTACCCGCCGTTCGTGCCGGCCCGTCCGTCGCCCGGTGCCGCGGACGCCCGGTCCCCGAGGTCCCTGAGCTGGGTCTCGAGGTAGGTCTTGAGCCGGGTGCGGTACTCGCGCTCGAACGTGCGCAGCTCGTCGATCTTCTTCTCGAGGACCGACTTGTCGCGGGTGATCGTGCCGATGATCTCGGCCTGCTTGCGCTCGGCGTCGCCGACCAGCGTGGCGGCCTTGTCGCGGGACTGCCGCTCCAGGGTCTCCGCCCTGGTCCGCGCGTCGTTCAGCATCGTCTCGGCGCGCGAACGGGCGTCGTTGACCAACCCGTCGGACTTGCTGCGCGCGTCGGACAGCAGCTGCTCGGACTTCGAGCGGGCGTCGCTGAGCATGGCGTCGGCCTCGGACTTGGCCTCGGCGGTGAGCCGCTCGGCCATCTCCTGGGCCATGCTGAGGACCTTGGCCACCTGGACGTGGTGGTCTGCCCCGTCACCACCGCCCATGTCACCCATCCCGGGCCCACCCATCGACCGGGTCGGCTCCATCCGCATCGGCGGTGGTTCGACCTGTCGCTGGATCTGTTGGGTCGGCGGCGCAACACCCCCCTGACCCATCCCGGCGACCGGCGGACGCGACCGGGCGTCCTCCAGGTCGGCCTGGGCGTTGCCGAGGCGTTGTTCGAGCTGCGAGACCTGCTCGCGCAGGTCCTCGTTCTCCTCGATCAGACGAGCCAACTCGGCCTCGACCAGGTCGAGGAACGCGTCGACCTCGTCCTCGTTGTACCCCCTCTTGCCAATGGGGGGTTTGCTGAACGCGACGTTGTGGACGTCGGCGGGCGTCAGCGGCATCGGATCACCTCATGCAGTCCTCGGCGGCGGCACCCTGTGACTGGGGCTCACAGCGGCGTCGGCTGGGCAACGTTCATCAGTATGAACACGACCAGCAGCAGAACCATAATCGACAGGTCCAGTCCCACGCCTCCGATCCGGACGACGGGGATCACTCTGCGCAACAGCTTCACCGGAGGGTCGGTCGCCGTGAAGATCAACTCAAGGGCGACCGCGCTCGACCCGGCCGGCACCCACTGGCGGGCGAAGCTGCGCACCAGCTCGACCACGATCCGGCCGATGAGCAGCAGCCAGAAGAAGAACAGCAGGTAGTACAGGACGAACTGGATGGCGAGGGACACGTCGTCAATCCTGGCGGAAGAGCCCGCGTTCGGCGAGCTTCCGGGCGTCGTCCGCGGACACCTCCACGTTCGCGGGGGTGAGCAGGAACACCCGGTTGGTGACCTTGTCGATCGACCCGCGCAGGGCGAAGGCCAGGCCGGCGGCGAAATCGACCAGCCGCTTGGCGTCCGCGACGTCCAGCTCGGACAGGTTCATGATCACCGGCACGCCGTCGCGGTAGCGCTCGCCGATGGTCCGCGCCTCCTTGTAGGAGCGCGGCTGCAGCGTGGTGATCCGGGCCAGGGTGGCGACCCGGTCGCGCTGGTCGGGAGCGGCCGGATCGGCCACCGGGGGCAGCACGGACACCGGGCGGACCGGCTCGGCGAGCTCGGTGTCGGGGTCGATGGCCAGGGCGCCGCGGACCGGGGAGGGCGCCACCGTGGCGGGGCCGCGGCGGCGCTCGGCCACCGCGGTGCGGACCGGGCGGCGGGTGCCCCAGTCCTCGCCCCGGCCGTCGCGGCGCGGCTCGTCGGGCCGGGCCTCGTCGTCGGCGTACCGGGCGTCCCAGCGCTCGTCGTCCCAGGTGTCGTCGTCCCAGGCCTGGTCGCCGCGGCGGTCCTCCCAGCCCCGGTCGTCCCAGCGCTGGTCGGTGCGCCGCCGGTCGGGCCAGCGGTCCTCCGGATCGCGGGTGCGGCGGGCCGCGGCGTACCGGTCGACCGGCTCGTCGACGTACTCCGTCAGCTCCTCGGCGGGCACCATCCCGAAGTAGGCCTTGAGCCGGTACATCGCGCCCATCCGAACTCCCCTCCTGGACCCCGACGGCCGGGGTCCCCCCCACGACCGGCCGTCAGCGTGAGGTTAACGGTCGGTTCCCCAGCAGGGCCGTTCCGACACGCACCACGTGCGAACCGTGCCCGATCGCGATGTCGAGATCATCACTCATCCCCGCGGAGAACACCGTGGCCTGCGGAAACGCGCTCCGGAGCCGCTCAGCGGCGGCGGCTGCGGCGGCGAATGCCACGTTCGGGTCCAGGCCGAGCGGGGCGACCACCATCAACCCGTCCAGGCGCAGCCCGGCGCACCCGGCCACGTGTTCGGCGAGCGGCAGCAGGCCGGCCGCGGGCACCCCGCCCCGGTCGGGGTCGCCGTCGACGCTGAACTGGAGCAACGCGGGCAACGGATCGTGGCGCCCACCGGCGTCCCGGGCGCGCCGGACGGCGTCGTCGAGGGCGTCGGCCAGCCGGATCGAGTCCACCGACTCCACCCGGTCGGCCCACCGGACCGCGGCCCGGGCCTTGTTCCGCTGCAGCCCGCCGACGAGGTGCCAGCGCGGCCGGGCCGCCGGGCGCAGCTCGGCCACCCGGTCCACCTTGACCCCGGCCTCCTGCACCCGGTTCTCGCCGAACGCGGTCAGCCCCAGGTCCAGCAGCGCCACCACGTCCGCGGCCGGCACGGTCTTGGTCACCGCGAGCAGCTGCACCGAGGCCGGGTCGCGGTCGGCGGCCCGGCAGGCCGCCGCGATCCGCTCGCGGACCGCGGCCAGCCGCCGGGTCAGCTCGGCGACCCGATCGGGGGCCGCGGCCGGGGCGTCCGGCGGGGCCTGGTCCGGCCCGGTCATCCCCGGTCCGACCAGGTGAGCGCGGCCAGCCGTCCGGTGCCCGGCTGCCGGCGGTGGCTGTAGAGGTCGCGGTCCTCGAAGGTGCAGCGCGGGTCGCCGCCGACCGCGGCCACGCCGAGCTCGACCAGCTGGTGGTACAGCCCGGCCCGCAGGTCCAGTCCGGGGGTGCCGCGGCGGGTGCGCACGGCGCTGCCCGGCAGCCGGGCGTCGACCTGGGCCCGCATCGCGGCCGGCACCTCGTAGCAGCGGCCGCAGATCGCCGGCCCGAGCAGCACCTCGACGCGCCCGGGTTCGGCGCCGAGCGCGGTCATCGCCCGCACGGTCGCCGGCAGCACCCCGGCCGCGGCGCCGACCCGCCCGGCGTGCGCGGCCCCGACCACCCCGGCGACCGGGTCGGCCAGCAGCACCGGCGGGCAGTCCGCGGCGAGCACGGCCAGCGCGACGCCGGGCAGCGCGGTCACCGCGGCATCGGTGGCCGGGACGTCCGGTGCCCCCGGCTCCGGGACGGCGTCCACGGTGACCACCGCGGTGCCGTGCACCTGCTCCAGGAAGACCACCGGCACGCCCAGCTCGGTGGACAGCCGTCGGCGGTTCGCGGCCACCGCCGCCGGGTCGTCACCGACCCCGACGGACAGGTTGAACGAGGTGTACGGGCCCCGCGAGCGACCGCCCGCACGGGTGGTGACGACGCGCCGCACGCGTCCGGCCGGACCGCCCACCGCGCCCGTCAGCGCTTCATGAACGGCGGCACGTCCACGTCGTCGTCCAGGTCGTCGTGGGTCTCGGCCGGGCGGGTGTAGGCCGGCGCCGACCGCTCGGCGGTCCCCGGGGCGGACCCGTCGCCGGGCTGCGGGTGCTCGGGCCGGCGCGGCGACGGCGGGTACTGCTCGGCCGGTCCGGGGACGGCCGGCGGCAGGGTGCCGGTCTGGTGCGCGCCGGAGGCGGTGTGCCCGGTGTTCCCGTTCCCGGAGTGCGCCGCCGGTGGGTGGGCGCCGAAACCGCTGCCGTAGCCGCCGCTGCTGTACCCGCCGCCGGACGAGGGGGCCGGCGACGGGGCCGGACCGGTGGAGCGGGGCGGTGCGGTGGACGGCGACGGGGCGGGCTGTCCGGACGTGGGCGCGCTCTGCTGCGGCGGGTCCGGCGCGGACGCCGGCGCCGAGCCCGACCCGCCGTCGCCCGTCCGCTCGGCCGAGCCGAACGCGGTGGGCTCCAGCTTCTTGTGGGTCGGGCCGCCGGAGTCGAACCCGGCGGCGATCACGGTCACCCGGACCTCGTCGCCGAGCGAGTCGTCGATCACCGTGCCGAAGATGATGTTGGCCTCGGGGTGGGCGGCCTCCTGGACCAGCGAGGCGGCCTCGTTGATCTCGAACAGGCCGAGGTCGGAGCCGCCGGCGATGGACAGCAGCACCCCCTGCGCGCCGTCCATGGACGCCTCCAGCAGCGGTGAGTTGATCGCCTTGCCGGCGGCCTGGATGGCTCGGCCCTCCCCGCGCGAGGACCCGATGCCCATCAGCGCGCTGCCCGCGCCCGACATCACCGACTTGACGTCGGCGAAGTCCAGGTTGATCAGACCCGGGGTGGTGATCAGGTTGGTGATCCCCTGGACCCCGGAGAGCAGCACCTCGTCGGCCGAGCGGAACGCGTCCATCAGTGAGACGCCGACGTCACCGAGCTGCAGCAGCCGGTCGTTCGGGATGACGATGAGGGTGTCGCACTCGTTGCGCAGCGACTGGATGCCGTCCTCGGCCTGCCCGGCCCGGCGGCGGCCCTCGAAGGTGAACGGCCGGGTGACCACACCTATGGTCAGCGCGCCCAGCTTGCGGGCGATCGAGGCGACCACGGGCGCGCCGCCGGTGCCGGTGCCGC
>DASQMQ010000156.1:0-8022 GCA_035645455.1 Pseudonocardia sp. | reverse complement strand
CGGGCCCGGGCCCGGGCCGGGGTGCCGCCGGCCGGGGCGGCCGGGAGGATGGGCCGGTGGGCGCTCCCGAACAGGCCGGTCCCGACCGGCCCCGACGCCGCGGACGTCGGCCGGCGGGTGCCGACACCCGGGCCCAGCTGCTGGACGCCGCCCGCACCGAGTTCGCCGCCCGCGGCTACGAGGGCGCCACCGTGCGGGCCATCGCCGACCGCGCCGGGGTGGACGCGGCCATGGTCAACCACTGGTTCGGCGGCAAGGAGGCGCTGTTCACCGCGTCGATCTACATCCCGGTCGACCCCGGCGTGGTGCTCGCCGAGGTGCTGCCGGGCGACCCGGAACGGCTCGGCGAGCGCATCGTCGGGCGGTTCCTGGCGCTGTGGGACGAGAGCGGCGGCGCGCAGATGTCCACCCTGATCCGCAGCGTCGCCTCGCACGAGGCCGCGGCCGGGATGATGCGCGAGTTCGTCTCCCGGGTGATCCTCGGCCGGGTGGTCGGCCAGGTCGCGCCGGACCGGCACGAGCTGCGCGCGGCGCTGTGCGGCAGCCAGCTGATCGGCCTGGGCATGGTCCGCTACGTGCTGCACCTGGAGCCCCTGGCCTCGGCCGACCACCCCACCGTCGTCGCCGCCGTGGCGCCGACCGTGCAGCGCTACCTCACCGGCCCGCTGGACGCCCCGACCGGGTGACCGCGGCGGCGGGGACCGAACCGGTCAGCCCGCCCGCCCCACAGGCGCGCGTCGTTCTCATGACAACGCGAGTACGCACCGAATCACCTTCGCGTCGATGCCGATCAACGCGGACCATGGCGGTCAGCGGTCCGGGCCGTCCGGGTCGATGAACCGGGACTCGTAGGCCTGCACCACCGCCTGGGTGCGGTCGCGGGCACCCAGCTTGGCCAGCACGTTGCCGACGTGGGTCTTCACCGTCTCCACGCCGACCACCAGCTCGCGGGCGATCTCGGCGTTGGACAGCCCGCGGGCGACCAGCCGCAGCACCTCGCCCTCGCGCTCGGTGAGCCCGGCCCGGCGCAGCCCGTCGCCGCGCGACCGGCCGCGGGTGGCCACCAGGTCGCGCACCGCCGCCGGGAACAGCAGCGACTCGCCCTCGGCCACGGTGCGGACCGCCCGGACGATCTCGGCCGGGCGGGCCCGCTTGAGCAGGAAGCCGGTGGCCCCGGCCTGCAGGGCGTCGTAGACGTAGCCGTCGTTGCCGAAGGTGGTCAGCACCAGCACCCGCGGCGGCGACGGCAGCGCGGTGGTCAGGTGCCGGGTGGTGGCGATGCCGTCGACCCGGGGCATCCGCACGTCCATCAGCACCACGTCCGGCTGCAGCCGGCGCACCAGGCCGGGCACCTCGGAGCCGTCCGCCGCCTCACCGAGCACGGCGATGTCCGGCTCGGCGTCCAGGATGGCCCGCAGTCCGGTGCGGACCAGCTCCTCGTCGTCGACCAGCAGCACCCCGATCACGCCGTCGATCATGTCGGGTCCGCCGGGGTGGCGGCGGGCAGCGGCAGCCGGACCGCCACCCGCCAGTGCCCCGCGGCCGGCCCGGCGCTGAGCTCACCGCCCAGCGCACCGACCCGCTCGGCCATCCCGGCCAGGCCGCGCCCACCACCCGCACGACGACCGTCCTCGCCGCCCAGCGGGTTGGCCAGGGCCAGGTCGAGCCGGTCGGCGCCGACCTCGACCCGGACGTCCACCGGGACCGGGCCGGCGTGCCGCAGCGCGTTGGTGAGGCCCTCCTGGACGATGCGGTAGGCCTCCCGGGACACCACGGGCGGCACCGCGGCAGTGGACCCGGTGACCGTTGCGGTGACCGCGACCCCGGTCGAGCGGGTGCCGTCGAGCAGGGCGCCCAGGTCGGCGAGGCCGGGCGCCGGGCGGCGGTCGCCGGGGGCGCCGTCGCGCAGCAGGCCCAGGACGTGGTCCAGCTCGTCGAGGGCGGTGCGGCCGGCGTCCGCGATGGCGTCCAGGGCGCGGGCCACGAACGCCGGGTCGGTGTCCAGCAGCCGGGCCGCGGCGCCGGCCTGCAGGGTGGTGACGGTGAGCGCGTGGCCGACCGAGTCGTGCAGTTCGCGGGCCAGCCGGTTGCGCTCGGCCGCGGCCCGTTCGGCCGCCCGGGCCCGGTCCAGCTCGACGGCCAGCCGCTCGGCCTCCGACGGCCCGAGCAACCGCGGCGCCAGCCGGGCCAGCGCCGCACCGGTCGCGGACACCGCGTGCAGCAGCACCACCGGCAGCAGCAGGCCCGCCGGCGGCGCCCAGGCCGACGCCCACCCCGGCGGCAGCGGCGCGATGTCCCGCCACGGCGCGAACAGCAGCCCGACCGTGGTCGGCACGACGACCAGCACCACCAGCGCGGTGATCCCGCCGGCCAGCAGGTTCACCACCAGCCAGAGCCCGGCCCGGCGCTGCGCGGGCCAGGCGTCGACGGTGGCCGGGTCCGGATCGGGGACCTCGGCGCCGAGCAGCGCCCGCGCCGCGGTGATCTCCAGCGACCGCACCCCGGGCACCACCGCGACCCCGACCGCGGCGACCAGGGCCACGCTCAGCAGCAGCACCAGCGACACCGGGTCGGCGGCGGGCTCAGCGGCGGCGGCGGCGAACAGCGCCCCCAGGCCGAGGTAGGGCAGCAGCAGCACGGCGCCCAGCAGCAGGTGGACGAGCCGCCGATAGGTCAGGCCGGCCACCACTGGCGCGACCACCCACCGGAGCACCCCCCGATCCTCGCAAACCCGCCCCCCGCACCCCTCCCCCACGCGAGGGATCCGCCGCACCGACCCCCACCCGCGTCCACCCCGCCCCCGCCCGCCCCCCTCGCCCGCCCGGCTCGCCCCCGTCCAAGGTTCAGGAAGGCCACCTTCAGGGCCGTACAGGGCAGGAAGGTGGCCTTCCTGAACTCCGCCGGTTCAGGAAGGTGGCCTTCCTGAACCCGGGGCGGGGGCGGGGACGGGTCGGGGGGTGGGTCAGGAGGGGGTGGGGGCGGGGAGGAGGACGTCGGTGTCGAAGCAGGTGCGGGTGCCGGTGTGGCAGGCCGCACCTTCCTGGTCGACGACCACCAGCAGGGTGTCGCCGTCGCAGTCCAGCCGGACCTCGTGCACGGCCTGGGTGTGGCCCGAGGTGGCGCCCTTGACCCAGTACTCCTGCCGGCTGCGCGACCAGTAGGTGGCGCGGCGGGTGGTCAGGGTGCGGTGCAGGGCCTCGTCGTCCATCCAGGCCACCATCAGCACCTCGCCGGTGCCGCGCTGCTGGGTGACCGCGCAGACCAGCCCGTCCGGGGTGCGCCGCAGCCGGGCGGCGACGGCCGGGTCCAGCGCGGAGGACTCGACGCGGGTCACCGGACCTCCAGCTCGGCCGCGCGCAGGCTGCGCTTGACGTCGGCGATGCGGAACTCGCCGAAGTGGAACACGCTGGCGGCCAGCACGGCGTCCGCCCCGGCCCGGACGGCCGGCAGGAAGTGCTCCACCGCGCCCGCCCCGCCGCTGGCGATCACCGGCACGTCCACCACCGCGCGCACCGCCTGGATCATGGCCAGGTCGAAGCCGGCCCGGGTGCCGTCGGCGTCCATCGAGTTGAGCAGGATCTCCCCGGCGCCCAGCGACTGCCCGCGGGCCGCCCACTCGACGGCGTCGATGCCGGTGCCGCGGCGCCCGCCGTGCGTGGTGACCTCCCACCCGGACGGGGTGGGCCGGTCGCCGTCGGGCACGGTGCGCGCGTCCACCGACAGCACGATGCACTGCGAGCCGAACCGGCGGCTGGCCTCGTGCAGCAGCTCGGGGCGGGCGATGGCGGCGGTGTTGATGCCGACCTTGTCCGCCCCGGCGCGCAGCAGCACGTCGATGTCGTCGGTGGTGCGCACCCCGCCACCCACGGTCAGCGGGATGAACACCTGGTCGGCGGTGCGTCGGACGACGTCGAGCATGGTGTCGCGCCCGCCGGAGGACGCGGTGACGTCGAGGAAGGTCAACTCGTCGGCGCCCTCGGCGTCGTAGAGCCGGGCCATCTCCACCGGGTCACCGGCGTCGCGCAGGTCGGCGAAGTTGACGCCCTTGACCACCCGGCCGGCGTCGACGTCCAGGCACGGGATGACCCGCACGGCGACGCCCATCAGCCGGCCGCCCGGCCGGCGGAGGCGTCCACCCCGCGCACCGCGGCCAGCGCCTCGGGCAGGGTGAACCGGCCGGCGTAGAGCGCCTTGCCGACGATCGAGCCCTCGATGTTCACCCCGGTCGCGGCCGTCTCGGCCAGCGCGACCAGGTCGGCGATCTGCGAGATGCCGCCGGAGGCGATCACCGGGGCCGGGGTGCGGCGGGCGACCTCGGTGAGCAGCTCGACGTTCGGGCCGCGCAGCGTGCCGTCCTTGCTGACGTCGGTGACGACGTAGCGGACGCAGCCGTCGCGGTCGAGGCGCTCCAGGGTCTCCCAGAGGTCGCCGCCGTCGGTCGTCCAGCCGCGGGCGGCGAGCCGGTGTCCCCGGTCGGTGATGCGCACATCGAGTCCGACAGCGACGCGCTCGCCGTGCTCGGCGATGGCCCGGGCGCACCAGGTCGGGTCCTCCAGCGCGGCGGTGCCCAGGTTGACCCGGGCGCAGCCGGTGGACAGCGCGCGCTCCAGCGAGGCGTCGTCGCGGATCCCGCCGGACAACTCCACCAGCACGTCCAGCCGGCCGACGACGTCGGCGAGCAGGTCGGCGTTGGAACCGCGGCCGAACGCGGCGTCCAGGTCGACCAGGTGGATCCACTCGGCGCCGTCGTCCTGCCACTGCATCGCGGCGGCCAGCGGCTCGCCGTAGCCGGTCTCGGTGCCGGCCTCGCCCTGGACCAGGCGCACGGCCTGACCGGCGGCGACGTCGACGGCGGGCAGCAGGGTGAAGCTCACGGTCGGTGAGCCTACTCAGCGTCGGCGCGCGGTCCGCGCCCGCCGGACCTAGCGTCGGCGCATGGACCTCTCCGGGGCACGCGTACTGGTGGCCGGCGCGACCGGGGTGCTCGGCTCCGCCATCGCCACCGCCCTGCACGAGCAGGGCGCCCGGCCGGCCCTGGCCGGTCGGGACACCGCGAAGCTCGACGAGCTGGCCGGCCGCCTCGGCGACGCGCCCGCGTTCGGCTTCGACGCGCTGGACCTGGACCGGTGCGCGGCACTGGTCGATGCGGCCGCCGACGCGCTGGGCGGGCTGGACCTGCTGGTGGTGGCGATCGGGGTGGCCGCGTTCGGGCCGGTCGAGGACACCGACGACCTGGTCGTCGAGCACCTGTTCGCGGTGAACACGATGGCCCCGATGGCACTGGTGCGGGCCGCGCTGCCGCGGCTGGAGCGGGGCGGGTCGGTGGCCGTGCTCAGCGCGATCCTGGCCGACCTGCCCACCGCCGGGATGGCCGCCTACTCGGCGAGCAAGGCCGGGCTGTCGGGCTGGCTGACCGCGGTGCGCCACGAGCAGCGCCGCCGCGGGGTGACGGTGCTGGACGTCCGACCACCGCACGTCGACACCGGGCTGGCCGATCGGCCCATCGCCGGCACCGCACCGCGGCTGAAGGCCGCGGTGAGCGCGGACGAGGTCGTCCGCCGGATCGTCGAGGCCATCCGCGACGACCGGCGCGAGCTGCGCTTCGACCTCAGGGCCGCGGAGTTCGTCACCGGCTGACCCACCTGAGCGTTCGCTCCACTAACATCTGGAGCATCTGCTCAGGTTGTGGAGGTCATGATGTGGTTCTGGTTGGCCGGGGCGATCCTGGCCGAGGTCACCGGCACGATCGCGCTGCGGTTCTCCGAGGGCTTCAGCCGCCTCGTCCCCTCGGTCGTGGTGGTGCTGGGCTACGGCGCGGCCTTCGTCGCGCTGTCCCAGGCGCTGGTCCGCGGGATGCCGGTCGGGGTCGCCTACGGGGTGTGGGCCGCGCTCGGGGTCACCCTGGTCGCGCTGATCGGGGCGGCGTTCCTGGGCGAGTCGCTGACCTGGATCCAGGTCGGCGGGATCGGCCTGGTCATCGCCGGGGTGCTGGCCCTGGAGCTGGGGCGGGCGCATGCCTGAGGCCGAGCTCGACGCGGAGCCCGCCGAACTCGACGGGCGGCGCCGCCGCGGCAGCCGGCGCCGCCGGGCCCTGCTCGACGCCGCGCTGCGGGTGATCGGCCGCGACGGGCTGGCGGCGGTCAGCCAGCGCGCGGTCGCGGTCGCGGCCGGGCTGCCGGCCAGCGCCGTCTACTACTACTTCGCCACCATCGACGAGCTGGTCGTCGCGGTGCTGGTCGACACCAACGACCGGCTGCTCGCCGAGCTGGCCGCGCTGCCCGCGGGTCCCGCAGCGTTGGCCACCTGGACGGTCGACTGCACCCGGCGGCACCCCGAGGAGGTCCGCGCCGAGCTGGAGCTGTGGGTGCTCGGCACCCGGCGCCCGGACCTGCGCGGCGAACTCGACCGGTGGGACGCGGGCCTGCGCGCCGCGGCCGCCCGGCTCACCGCCGACCCGGTCGCGGTCGACGCCGTGGTCGCCGCGGTCAACGGCTACTGCTGGCAGGCCGTCGGGGACGACCGGTACACCGCCGACCGGCTCGCCGCGATCCTGCGGCACATCCTCCGAGCGGCCCCGGTCGCGCCGGACTGAGGCGGGTGCCGCCGGTCGGGCGCGCGTCGGGCCGTCCGGCGGCGCCGGTCGGGCTCAGCCGACGACGTCGCGCAGCCAGTTGCGCAGCAGGGTGGCCCCGGCGTCGCCGGACTTCTCCGGGTGGAACTGGGTGGCCGCCAGGGCGCCGTTCTCCACCGCGGCCACGAAGTCCTCGCCGTGGTGGGCCCAGGTGACCAGCGGCGGGCGCAGCACCGGGTCGGGCTCCATGTCCCAACTGCGTACCCCGAAGGAGTGCACGAAGTAGAACCGGGCGTCCGCGTCGAGCCCGGCGAACAGGCTGCTGCCGGCCGGGGCGCGCACGGTGTTCCAGCCCATGTGCGGCAGCACGTCGGCCTTGATCCGCTGCACCGTGCCGGGCCACTGCGCGCAGCCCTCGGTGCGCTCGCCCCACTCCACGCCGAGGTCGAACAGGACCTGCATGCCGACGCAGATGCCGAGCACCGGACGGCCGCCGGCCAGCCGGCGATCGATGATCCGCGGGCCGCCGACCGCGGCCAGGCCGCGCATGCAGGCCGCGTAGGCCCCCACCCCGGGGACGACCAGGCCGTCGGCCTCCAGCGCCGCCCCGGTGTCGGCGGTGACCGTGACGTCGGCGCCGACGCGTTGCAGAGCGCGCTCGGCCGAGCGCAGGTTGCCCGAGCCGTAGTCGAGCACGACGATCCGTGACACGGCTCCACCCTACCCCGATGCCGTCCGCCCCCATTCCGGTTGACCTCGACCGGGGTCGAGGTTGCAGGCTGGCCCGGTGAGCACCCCGACGACCGGCACCGCCGACGACCCCGCCACCGGCCTGCTGGCCGGCCCGCTGCGCGCCCTGACCGTCGGCGCGGTGTCGCTGGTCAGCCTGGCCGCGTTCGAGGCGATGGCGGTGGCGACCGCGATGCCGACCGCGGCGGCCGCGCTCGACGGGATCAGCGGGTACGCGCTGGCCTTCGGGCTGCCGCTGGCCACCAGCGTGGTCGGGATGGTGCTGGCCGGGGTGTGGGCGGACGCCCGCGGCCCGGCCTGGCCGATGCGGGCCGGCGTGCTCGGGTTCGTCACCGGGCTGCTGCTGGCCTCGCTGGCCCCGTCGATGACGGCGCTGGCCGCCGGGCGGGCGGTGCAGGGCCTCGGGTCGGGGCTGTTCTCGGTGGCGCTCTACGTGGTGGTGGGCCGGGCGGTGCACCCCGACCTGCGGCCGCGGATCTTCGCCGCGTTCGCCGCGGCCTGGGTGCTGCCCGCGGTCGTCGGTCCGCCGGTGGCCGGGCTGCTGGTGGAGACGGTGGGCTGGCGGTGGGTGTTCGGGGTGGCGGCGGTGCTCGCGGTGCCGGCCGCGGCGCTGGTCGAGCCGGGGCTGCGCCGGCTGGTCGCGCCGGCGGCCGCCGACCCGGCGGGAACGGCGCGGCGGGCTCCGGTCCGGCGGGTCCTGT
>DASQMQ010000155.1:0-6833 GCA_035645455.1 Pseudonocardia sp. | reverse complement strand
CGAGGACCCGCTGCAGTTCTGCACGCTGGCCGCGGCCATGGTCAGCCGGGCCCGGCCGGGTTCGTCCGGCCTGGACGTCGAGCTGGTGCTGGCCGGGCACGTGCAGCCGGTGGTGGTCCGCGCGGACGGGCGCGCCGAGCTGGTCGGCGAGTTCGGCTCCGCGGTCGGGCTGGTGCCGCGGATGCGGCTGGAGTGCACCCGCCACCACCTCGCCCCCGGCGAGGTGTTCCTGGCCTACACCGACGGGGTCACCGAGCGCCGCCGCGGGCGCGCGCAGTTCGGTGCCGACCGGCTGCTGGAGGTGGCCGCGGGCGCGGCCGGCCGGCCGGCGCGGCAGGTGGTGGCCGCGGTCCGGGAGGCGGTGGAGCGCTTCTCCGCCGACCCGCTCGACGACGACGTCGCGCTGCTGGCCATCCGGGCCGCGCGGTGAGCCGCGGACCGGGCGCCCGGTCCGTGCCCAGCCCCCCGCGACCGGCGACGCACCCCGGCTCCGGCGCGCCGCTGCGGTCGCGGGCCTGGCCGATGCTGGCGCTGGTGCTGTTCTGCCTGGGCGCGGGCATCCCGGTGGCGGTCGCGCTGACCCCCGCCCAGCACGTCGAGGCCTTCGGCCAGCACCTCACCGTGGGCGCCCGGCCGCCGGAGCCGACCCTGGCCGGTCCGGCCCGGCTGGTGCAGGTCGGCAACACCGCCCTGGACCTCGACCGGCTGACGGTCTGGGGTCCGCTGCGCCCGGAGCTGACGATGGGCCCGGTGCAGCGCAGCGACGCCGCCGCGGCCGTGTTCGACGCCGAGCGCGGCCCGCAGGCCCGCGACGCCGCGGTGCGCGCGGTGACCACCGGGTTCGTCACCTGGTACCTGCTGGGCGGGCTGGGCCTGCTGGTGTTCACCCTGGCCGCGGTGGCCGGGGCGACCGCACTGCGCACCCTGCTGGTGCTGCGTCGGCAGAGCCGGGAGACCGGCGGGCACGCCCCGCTGCCCGACATCTGGGCCTACTGCGTGCGCGCCGCCCGGCGGATGACCGTGCTGGCCCTGGCGGCGTCCGTGCTCGCCTGGGCGGTCTGCGGCGCGCTGGCCTACGCCGGGGCCGTGCAGGGGCTGCGCAACGTCAGCTCGCTGTCCCAGCTGGTCGGCGCCTACCACCTGTCCCCCGATCCGGTCGGCCCGCCGGTCACCGGGTTCGACGGGGCGGTGATCGGCGACTCGCGGGTGGCCCGGCTCGGCGGCCCGCCGCTGCCCGACTCCACGCCCGACGCCGCCGCCTGCGAGCGCAGCACCGACTCGCTCGCGGTGGAGATCGGCAACCTGACCGGCACCCGGGTGCTCAACCTGGCCTGCCCGGACGCCACCATCACCAGCGGGCTGCGCGGCCCCCAGCAGCGCGGCGGCCGGGTGCTGCCGGCCCAGGTCGGGCTGCTCAAGCAGGTGCGCGACCTGGACTTCGTGGTGGTCGCGATCGGGCCCAACGACGTGGGCTGGAGCGACTTCCTGCAGTACTGCTACGGCGTGCCGGACTGCTCCGACCAGCTCACCCAGGGCGAGTTCGACTACCGGCTGGCCGCGTTCGACCGGGTCTACGGCGACCTGCTGGTCGACCTGGCCGACCTCCCCGGCAGCCCGCAGATCATCGTGCTGACCTCCTACGGCGCCTTCCCCCCGGACGCCGACTGCCCCGACACCCGGGTCGACGGCTACCCCGGCCTGGACCAGACCAAGATCGGGTTGCTGACCGCGCGCAACGACCTGCTCAACGACGTGCTGCGGACCGGCGCGGAGAAGTACGGCTTCGCGGTCGCCGACCCGCCGCTGCGGCTGCTGTGCGACCCGCGCGGCGACGGCCTCGGCCCGGACCTGCAGGGCATGGGCGACATCGCGCCGTTCCACCCGACCGGCATCGGGGAGCTGCGGATGGCCTCGGCGGTGGTCCGGCTGATCGAGTCCGGACCACCGGACTGACCCGATCGGGTGCCGGTCCGCCGGCTCCGGCGGGAAACCCGGGCCCGGCCCCGGCAGACTGGCGCGGTGGCCGAGGAGCCGTACTGGGTGCTGCACGTCGACCTGGACCAGTTCCTGGCCGCGGCCGAGGTGCTGCGCCGACCGGAGCTGGCCGGGCAGCCGGTGGTGGTCGGCGGGCGCGGCGACCCGACCGAGCGCGGCGCGGTCGCCGCGGCCTCCTACCCGGCCCGCGAGCTGGGCGTCCGGGCCGGGATGGCGCTGCGCACCGCGGCCCGCCGCGTCCCGGACCTGGTGTTCCTGCCCGCCGACAACCCGTACTACGAGCAGGTCTCCGAGCAGGTGATGGCCACCCTGCGGGCGCTGCCGGGGGCGGTCGTGGAGGTCCTGGGCTGGGACGAGGCGTTCATCGGGGTGCACACGACCGACCCGGAGGCGCTGGCCCGCGCGGTGCAGCGGGCCGTGCTGGACGCGACCGGCCTGCACTGCACGGTCGGCATCGGCGACAACCTGCTGCGGGCCAAGCTCGCCACCGGGTTCGGCAAGCCGGCCGGGGTGTACCGGCTCACCGCCGACACCTGGGAGCAGGTGATGGCCCACCGGCCGACCCGGGCGCTGTGGGGCATCGGCGCGCGGACCGCGGCCACGCTGGCCGAGCGGGGCCTGCACACCGTGCGCGACCTGGCCGCCGCCGACCCGGACGCGCTCGCCGCCGACCTCGGCCCGGCCATGGGCCCCTGGTACGTCCAGCTGGGCCGCGGCATCGCCCGCGCCGAGGTCGTCGGCACGCCGTGGGAGCGCCGCTCGCGCAGCCGGGAGAGCACCTTCCAGCAGGACCTCGCCGACTGGGAACGGGTGCGCGCGGAGACCGCGGCGCTGGCCCGCCGGGTCGCGCAGGACATGGCCGACGACGGGCGCCCGGCGCTGCGGGTGGCGGTCAAGGTCCGGTTCGTGCCGTTCACCACCCGGGTGCGCAGCGCCACCCTCCCCGAGCCCACCACCGACCCGGACGCGTTCACCGCCGCCGCCCTGGGCGTGCTGGACCGCTTCCGCCGCGACCGCGCCGTCCGCCTGCTCGGCGTCCGCGCCGACTACGTCAAGCGCTGAGCCGGCGCCGACGCGGTGCGGCGGCGCAGCAGGTAGGTGTCCATGATCCAGCCCTTGGCCGCGCGCCGCTCGGCGCGCAGCGCCACGATCTGCTCCTTGACCCGCTGCAGGTCCCCGTGGACCAGCACCTGGTCCGGGGTGCCGAGGTAGGCGCCCCAGTAGATGTCCAGGTCGGCGTCGGGGAGGGTGGCGAACGCGGTCTGCCCGTCCAGCATCACCACCACGTCGTCCACCCCGGCCGGGACGCCGTCGGCGGCCAGCCGGCGCCCGGTGGTGACGGTCACCGGTCGGCCGGTGCGGGTCAGCGCCACCCCGTGCGCCGCGGCCAGCACCTGGACCGCGCTGATCCCGGGCACCGAGATCACGTCGAACTCCACCCCGGCAGGATCAGCGCCAGGATCGGCGGAGCGCGCGCGGATGCGGTCCAGGATGTGCAGGGTGCCGTCGTAGAGCGCCGGGTCGCCCCACACCAGGAACCCGCCGACGCCGTCCCCGGCCAGCTCGTCGCGGATCGCGGCCTGGTAGAGGGCCTCCCGGCGGGCCTGCCAGTCGTCGACGGCGGCGGTGTAGTCGGCCTCGGCGGCCGTCCCGGGAACGCGCTCCCGGCGCGGGTCGGGGACCTGCACCACCCGGTGCGGCCCGGTGACGTGGCGGGCCAGCAGCCCGGTCCGCAGGGCGGCCAGGTCGTCCTTGTCGGGGCCCTTGTCGACGGTGAGGAACACCTGCACCCGGTTCATCGCGGCCACCGCCTGCGCGGTGACGTGGTCCGGGTCGCCGGCGCCGATGCCGATCACGTAGACGGTGCGCACGGCGGCGACGGTAGCCGCCCGGCCGGGCCGCCGGCCGGGACCGTGACCGGCGCGACCCGCCGGGGATCGGCTCAGCCCGGGTCGGGGGTGCCCGACGGCGGGGGCACGGGCACCCGCATCACCAGCGCGGCCGGGTCGACCCGGATGGCCAGCTCGGTGGCGTCGCCGATCGGGTCGCCGTCGAGCTGGGAGGGCTGCGGGGACTCCGCCCGGATCACGATCGAGCGGACCTGCCAGTGCTCGACCCTGGCGTGCCCGTGGCGCTGGCGGGTGATCACCCGCCCGGCCACCGCGATCCACCCGGGGATGCCCTTGGGCGCCAGGTTGACCACGTCGAGATGGCCGTCGTCGATGTGCGCCTCGGGCATCAGCACCAGCCCGCCGAGCAGCGTGCCGCTGTTGCCGACCACCACGGTGCGGGTGCGCCGCTGCACGGGCTCCTCGTCGTCGATGGTCAGCGTGACGTAGGTGCGCCGACCGCGCAGCGTGCGCAGCCCGGAGATGACGTAGGCCAGCGGGCCGACCCGGCCCTTGAGCGCCTCCGGGGTGCTCTGCATGATCGTCGCGTCGAACCCGGTGCCGGCCATCACCAGGAAGACCCGCTCGTGCTCCTCGCCGTCCACCCGCACCCGGCCGACGTCGATCTTGCGCTCCTCGCCGCTGAGCGCGACCCGGGTGGCGCTGAAGATGCCGTCCAGCGGGGTTCCGATGGTGCGCGCCAGCAGGTTGCCGGTGCCCGCCGGGATCAGCGCCATCGGGACGCCGGTACCGGCCAGCACCTCGGCCACGGTGCGCACGGTGCCGTCCCCGCCGCAGGCCAGCACGACGTCGACGTCGCGGCGCAGGGCCTCCTCGGCCTGCCCGGTGCCCGGGTCGTCCACGGTGGTCTCCAACCACAGCGGCTCGCGCCAGCCGAGGTCGATGCAGGCCATGGTGATCTCGGCCCGGGTGCCCGGGGCCACCTTGGTCGGGTTGACCACCACCGCGGCCCGCGGCCGCTCGTCGGGGCTCTCCTCCGGGCCGGCGGCCGCAGCCGCCTGCAGCATCCTGCGCTGGGACAGCACGATCCCCAGCAGCAGCCCCACGAGCACCCCGAGCACCACGAGGGCGATCACCGACCAGTCGACCGTCACCGCGGCACCCTAGAGGACCCCCGCTCGGACCACCGGACCTGCCGGTCCGGCCGGCCGCGGATCACCCGCGCGGGGCCGCGCGGCGCAGGCGGTGCCGGGGTCGTGCCGGCCCGATCAGGCCCGCGCGATCGGCAGACCGAGGGACTCGGCCACCTGGCGGCTGGTCAGCTCGCCGCCGCGGGTGGTCAGTCCGGCGGCCAGGGCCGGGTCGGCGGCCACCGCGTCACGCCAACCCAGCTCCGCCAGCCGCACCAGGTAGGGCAGCGTGGCGTTGGTCAGCGCCAGGGTCGAGGTGTGCGGCACCGCGCCGGGCATGTTGGCCACGCAGTAGAAGATCGAGCCGTGCACCGGGTAGGTGGGCTCGGCGTGCGTGGTCGGTCGCGAGTCCTCGAAGCAGCCGCCCTGGTCGATCGCCACGTCGACGAGCACCGAGCCCGGCTTCATCCGGCGCACCAAATCGTTGCCCACCAGCTGCGGCGCCCGGGCGCCCGGCACCAGCACCGCGCCGATCACCAGGTCGGCCCGCAGGCAGGCGCGCTCCACCTGGTGGGCGTTGGACACCACGGTGCGCACCCGGCCGCCGTAGCGCTCGTCGAGCCGGCGCAGCTTGCCGAGATCCACGTCGAGCACGGTCACCGCGGCGCCCAGGCCGACGGCCATCTGCACCGCGTGCTGCCCGGACACCCCGGCGCCGATCACCACGACCTCCGCCGGGCGCACCCCGGGCACGCCGCCGAGCAGGATCCCGCGCCCGCCGGACGCCCGCAGCAGCGCGTGCGCGCCGGCCTGCGGGGCCAGCCGGCCGGCGACCTCGCTCATCGGGGCCAGCAGCGGCAGCGAGCCGTCGGCCAGCCGGACGGTCTCGTAGGCGATCGCGGTGGTCCCCGCGGCCAGCAGCGCTTCGGTGCACGGGCGGGACGCGGCCAGGTGCAGGTAGGTGAACAGCACCTGGTCGCGGCGCAGCCGGTGGTACTCCTCGGCGACCGGTTCCTTGACCTTCACCACCAGCTCGGCACCGGCCCACACCTCGTCGGCGGCCTGCCCGGCGTCGCTGCCGGTGACGATGGTGGCCCCGGCCTCCTTGTAGTCGGCGTCGGGGAACGAGCTGCCGACCCCGGCGCCCTGCTCGACGAGCACCTCGTGCCCGGCCCGGGTGAGCTCGTGCGCGCCGGGCGGGGTGAGCGCGACGCGGTACTCGTGGTTCTTGACCTCGCGAGGCACCCCGATCCGCATGCTGGGGATCGTGAAGAAACCCCCGTGCGGGGGCAAGGGAACCGCAGCACATTCGCTAGATTGCGGTCATGCCGCTACCTCCTGCCGGCGCAGCGCCCGAACGGCGGGTGCCGCCGCAGGATCTTCGCCCGCTCGACCGGATCGACCGGGCGATCCTGGCGGTCCTCGCCGTGGACGCCCGGGTGTCCAACAAGGACCTCGCCGAGCGGGTCGGCGTGGCGCAGTCCACCTGCCTGGCCCGGGTGCGCGCGTTGCGCACCTCGGGGGTGATCCGCGGCTTCCACGCCGACATCGACCCGCGCGCCCTGGGCCTGGACCTGCAGGCCATGATCGCGGTACGGCTGCAGCCCGACGCCCGGCGCGCGATGGGCGAGTTCACCGCCACCCTCAGCCGGCACCCGGAGGTGCTGGAGGTCTACTTCGTGGCCGGGGCCAACGACTTCCTGGTGCACGTGGCCACCGCCAGCACCGACGAGCTGCGCCGCTTCGTCGGCGACGTGCTCAACCGGGACCCGGCCGTGGCCGGCACCGAGACCAATCTCATCTTCGAGCACACCCGGGCCCGGGGCCGGCTGCGGTGATCTCCCGGACCGGTGTCCCG
>DASQMQ010000154.1:0-5032 GCA_035645455.1 Pseudonocardia sp. | reverse complement strand
GTGGCGGTGACGAAGTCGGTGAACGACGACGGGCCGGGCGCGAGGTACGCGCCCAGGCCCGAGGGGGTGACCGGCGGCCGGAACTCCATGGTCGGGTGCGTGCCTCTCCTCGTGCGGTGCCGCAGGCGGGTCTGCGGTGCGGTCGTACTGGCCGTGCTGGGTTCCCGGCCGTGCTGCGCCGGGGCCCGGGCGGCTACTGGCCGCCCTTCTGCACGTAGGCGCGGACGAAGTCCTCGGCGTTCTCCTCGAGCACGTCGTCGATCTCGTCGAGGATCGTGTCGACGTCCTCGCCGAGCTTCTCACGGCGCTCCTGGCCGGCCGCGGCCGCGTCGGCGCCCTCGTCGTCGTCCCCGCCCCCGCCGCCCTGACGCTTGGTCTGCTCCTGCGACATCACTGCCTCCTCATAGCGCGACCGGACCCGGGTCGTCGTACGCCCTCGCACGGCGATCCGGGTCGGCGTAGCTGAACACTACCCAGCCGACTGCCGACACGCCCGTGATCGGGCAGCCGGCGATGGGCGCGCCACCCGCCGGGAAACCGCCGTCACCGGTAACGGGCCGGTCAGCCGCGGGTCAGCGCCGCCACCAGCTCCTCGGCCGTGCGCGAGTTGTCGATGAGCTCGCCGACGTGGCGGCGGGTGCCGCGCAGCGGCTCCAGGGTGGGGATGCGCACCAGCGACTCCCGGCCCAGGTCGAAGATCACCGAGTCCCAGGAGGCCGCGGCGACCTCGGCGGGGTAGCGCTCCAGGCAGCGCCCGCGGAAGTAGGCCCGGGTGTCCTCCGGCGGGGTGCGCATCGCCGCGACCACCTGCTCCTCGTCGACCAGCCGCTTCATCGACCCCCGGGTGGCCAGCCGGTTGTACAGGCCCTTGGCCATCCGCACGTCCGCGTACTGCAGGTCGACCAGGGCCAGCCGCCCGGAGTTCCAGGCCAGCCCGTCGCGCTCGCGGTAGCCCTCCAGCAGGCGCAGCTTCGCCGGCCAGTCCAGCCGGTCGGCGCACTCCATCGGGTCGCGGCCCAGCGCGTCGAGCACCTCGCCCCAGATCTGCAGGACCTCGGCGGTGTCCGGGTCGACGTCCGCGCCGAGGGTGTTCTCGACGTGCTTGCGCGCCTTCTCGAAGTAGGCGGTCTGCACGTCCAGGCCGGTCAGCTTGCGGCCGTCGGCCAGCTCGACGGTGGTCTGCAGGGTGGGGTCGTGGCTGATCCGGTGCACCGAGCGGACCGGCTCGGCCAGCCGCAGCTCGTCGAACCGCACCCCGGCCTCGATCATGTCCAGGACCAGCGCGGTGGTGCCGACCTTGAGCAGGGTGGAGTACTCGCTCATGTTCGCGTCGCCGATGATCACGTGCAGCCGGCGGTACTTGTCGGCGTCGGCGTGCGGCTCGTCGCGGGTGTTGATGATGCCGCGCTTGAGGGTGGTCTCCAGGCCGACCTCGACCTCGATGTAGTCGCTGCGCTGGGCCAGCTGGTAGCCGGCCTCGTCGCCGGAGGCGCCCAGCCCGACCCGCCCGGCCCCGCAGATCACCTGCCGGGTGGCGAAGAACGGGGTCAGCCCGCTGACGATCGACGGGAACGTGGTCGACCGGGCCATCAGGTAGTTCTCGTGCGCGCCGTAGCTGGCGCCCTTGCCGTCGACGTTGTTCTTGTAGAGCTGGATGCGCGGCGCGCCGGGCACGGTGGCGGCCCGCTCGGCGGCCTCCTCCATCACCCGCTCGCCGGCCTTGTCCCAGGTGACGACGGCGCGCGGGGTGGTCACCTCGGGGGTGGAGAACTCCGGGTGGGCGTGGTCGACGTAGAGCCGGGCGCCGTTGGTCAGGATGACGTTGGCCGCGCCCAGGTCGTCGACCTCGGTCTCGCCCGCGGTGTGCAGCGTGGGCGCGGACAGGTCGAAGCCGCGGGCGTCGCGCAGCGGCGACTCCACCTCGTAGTCCCAGCGGGCCCGCCGCGACCGCGGGATGTCCGCGGCCGCCGCGTAGGCCAGCACCACCTGGGTGGAGGTGATGACCGGGTTGGCCGAGGAGTCGCCGGGCACCGAGATGCCGTACTCGATCTCGGTGCCCATGATCCGGCGGGCCGTCACCGGCCCGCTCCGACTGGGGGTGCGACGCGCGGTGCCATACCGCGACACTAGTCGCGGTAGCCGGGTCGTGACGCGGCCGGGCGAGGACGGCGACGGGGGATGACGGGATGACCGAGCCGGGCGACGAGGTCGGGGACGCGCCGGACGAGGCGCTGCGCCGCGCCGCCGCGGAGCCGGTGGCGGTGTTCGACGCCGACGGCGCCGTGATCGGGGTCGCGCCGCGTGGTGTGGTCTACCGCGACCGGCTCTGGCACGGCGCGACCGGCGTGCTGCTGCGCAGCGGTGACGGTGCGCGGGTGTACCTGCACCGGCGCTCCCCGGACAAGCTCGTCTACCCCGGCGCCCACGACTGCTGGGCCGGCGGGGTGATCGGGCCGGGCGAGACGCCGGCCGGGGCCGCCGAGCGCGAGCTCGACGAGGAGCTCGGCGTCGGCGGCGTCCCGCTGGAGCCGATCGAGCACTTCCGCTACGACGGGGACGGCGGCGGGCTGCCCTGCCACGTGTTCACCTACGAGGTGCGGTGGGACGGCCCGGTCCGCCACCAGCCCGAGGAGGTCGTCTGGGGCACCTGGGTGACCCTCGACGAGCTGCGCGCGGCGCTGGCCGACCCGGCGCGCTGGCCGTTCGTGCCGGACGGCCGGGTCGGCATCGAGCGCTGGTTCGCCGCCCGCGGGGAGCCGCTCGGGGGCTGACCTCAGAGGTTGATCATGTGGCCGGCCAGGCCGTGGATCGCCTCCTGCAGCCCCTCGCTCAGCGTCGGGTGGGCGTGCACGTTGCGGGCCATCTCGGTGGCCGTCAGGTCCCACTTCTGGGCCAGGGTCAGCTCCGGCAGCAGCTCGGTGACCTCGGCGCCGATCAGGTGCCCGCCGAGCAGCTCGCCGTGGGTGGCGTCGGCGATCAGCTTGACGAACCCGCCGGGCTCGGCCAGGCCCTGGGCCTTGCCGTTGGCGGTGAACGGGAACGTGGCGACCTGGACCTTCCAGCCGCGCTCGTCGGCCAGCTCGCGGGCCTGCGCCTCGGTGTAGCCGAAGCTGGCCACCTGCGGCGAGCAGAAGGTGGCCCGCGGCATCATCACGTAGTCCAGCTCCTGGGTCTCGGCCTCGGCGATGGTCTCCGCGGCCACCACGCCCTGCGCCTCGGCGACGTGGGCCAGCATCAGCTTCGCGGTGACGTCGCCGATCGCGTAGACGTGCGGGACGTTCGTGCGCATCCGGTCGTCGATGGCGATGGCGCCCCGGTCGGTCAGCTCGACACCGAGCTTCTCCAGGCCCAGCCCCTCGGTGCGCGGCACGAACCCGATCGCCTGCATGACCTTGTCGGCGTTGAGCTCGCGCTGCTCGCCGTCCTTGCTGACCGTCACCGTGACCTGGTCGCCGGAGTCGTCGATCGACTCGACCTTGGTGGAGGTGAGCACCTCGACGCCGTACTTCTTGAACCGCTTGGCCAGCTCCTTGGACACGTCGGCGTCCTCGAGCGGGAGCATCCGGTCCAGGAACTCCACCATGGTCACCTGCACGCCGTAGTTGCTCAGCACGTAGGCGAACTCGACGCCGATCGCGCCGGCCCCGGCGATGATGATGCTGTCGGGCAGGTCGCGCTCGAGGATCTGCTCCTCGTAGGTGACCACGCGCTCGGACAGGCTGGTGCCCGGCAGCAACCGGGTGGTCGCCCCGGTGGCGATGATCACGTCGTCGAAGGTGATCGTCTGCGTGCCGCCGTCGGTGAGCGCGACCTCGACGGTGTGCTCGTCGACGAACGCCCCCCGCCCCTGCACCTCGGTGATCTTGTTCTTCTTCATCAGGAAGTGCACGCCCTTGACCCGGCCGTCGGCGACCTTGCGGCTGCGGTCGAAGGCCACCCCGTAGTCGAACGACACCTCCCCGGAGATGCCGAACGTCTTCGCCTCCTTGGTGACCAGGTGGGCGAGCTCGGCGTTGCGCAGCAGCGCCTTGGACGGGATGCAGCCCACGTTCAGGCACACCCCTCCCCAGTACTTGTCCTCCACCACCGCGACGCTGCGTCCGAGCTGGGCCGCCCGGATCGCCGCGACGTAGCCCCCCGGCCCCGCTCCGAGAACCAGCACGTCGACGTGATCTGCCATGGCTCCAATCTAGGCGTGCCGGCCCGCGGGTGCCGAGCCACCGCCCGGTCGGCCCACCGCCGCAGCCCCCGCCGCACCGATCACCCCGCGGGACCCCCGACTCCGGTAGGTTCCGACCCGCTGTGGCCGCGCTCACCTGCGGCGGTCACCAGCGGTCACCAGGGTGGCGACGAGGAGGTCGGGATGGCGGAGACCGAGGTCCGCGGGTCGGGGCCGAGCGGCAAGGACGACGCCGGGCCGGCGGAACGGGAGGATCGCCGGTCGCCCCGCACCGTGTGGGCCTTCCGCGGGCTCGGCCTGCTGCTCGCCGCGCTCACCTGGCTCGCGCTGGGCGGTGCCGAGGGCCTCGAACCGGCCGGGCGGGTGGTCGCGGCGATCGGCGTGCTGATGGCCACCTGGTGGATGAGCGAGGCCATCCCGCTCTCGGCCACCGCGCTGATCCCGATCGTCGCGTTCCCGGTGTTCGGCGTGCGGACCGTCCCGGAGGCGACGGCGCCCTACGCCAACGAGATCGTGTTCCTGTTCATGGGCGGGTTCCTGATCGCCATCGCCATGCAGAAGTGGAACCTGCACCGCCGCATCGCGCTGCTGACGATGCGCGCGGTCGGCACCCAGCCGCGGCGGATCGTGCTCGGCATGATGATCGCCACCGCCTTCCTGAGCATGTGGGTGTCCAACACGGCCACCACGCTGATGATGCTGCCGATCGCGCTGAGCGTGCTGTCGCTGGTCGTCGAGCGCACCAGCAGCGCGTCGGGCGCCGCGGCCACCGAGGGCGACGCCATCCAGGAGGGCACCACGATCAGCGACGCCATCGACGACCGCTCGGTGCGGGTCTTCGGGGTCGGGCTG